>NZ_JASJWL010000045.1:0-39783 GCF_035019225.1 Pseudomonas sp. CCC4.1
AGATGTGTATAAGAGACAGCGGTTTGACTGAAAGACCGCGTTGCCTGCATCGCGAGCAAGCCCGCTCCCACAGGTGTGTTGAATTGCTTCTATCTGTGCAAGGCCATAACTATGCCCACTGCCCTTTACCGCGTTATCGTCGCGCTACTGCTGTTGCTGCCCCTGGCCGCCCACGCCGACGACGCCAGCGACTTCGCCGCCGCCACTAACTCACAGCAAGCCACGCTACTCGAAAGCTGGGCGGCACAACCGGCACCCGCCCGTGTAGAGCTGATCAATAGCCTGCAACAAGGCCAGATCAGCGTAGACGGCCAGGTTAAAACCCTGCGCCTGAACAACCGCTTGCGCGGCTTGATCGATACCGCACTGGCCAGCCATCAACTGCTGGCAGCCGACCCCAAGCTGCGCTTGAGCGCAGCGCAACAATTGCAGAAATCCGCCAAACCGGCGCAACTCAATTTCCTCGACCAACAACTGGCCGCTGAAAAGGACAGCGATGTGCACAGCGCATTAAGCCTGGCGCTGGCCAATCTGCAATTGGTCGACCCCAACCCTGCCGTGCGTCTGGCCGCCGTGCGCCTGCTGGGCGAAACTGGCGAACCGCTGGCCCGGACCCGCCTCGAAAACCTGCTGCAACCAGGGGTAGAAACCGATGCCAGCGTGCACACCGCCGCCGAAACCAGCCTGGTGCAAATCAAACGCAAGCTGCTGATCGGCGACCTGCTGGGGCAGGCGTTCAGCGGTTTGTCCCTCGGATCGATCCTGCTGCTGGCTGCACTCGGCCTGGCCATCACCTTTGGCCTGCTGGGGGTGATCAATATGGCCCACGGCGAAATGCTGATGCTCGGCGCCTATTCCACCTACTGCGTGCAGTTGCTGTTCCAGCGCTTTGCTCCCGGCGCCATCGAGTTCTACCCGCTGCTGGCCCTGCCCGTGGCGTTCTTCGTTACCGCAGCCGTGGGCATGCTGCTGGAGCGCACCATCATCCGTCACCTCTACGGCCGCCCGCTGGAGACATTGCTTGCCACCTGGGGCATCAGCCTGATTTTGATCCAGCTGGTACGCGTGCTGTTCGGCGCACAAAACGTCGAAGTGGCCAACCCGGCCTGGCTGTCGGGCGGGCTGCAAGTGCTGCCCAATCTGGTGTTGCCGTATAACCGTCTGGTGATCATCGTCTTCGCCCTGGCCGTGGTGGTACTGACCTGGCTGCTGCTGAACAAGACCCGTTTGGGCCTCAACGTGCGCGCCGTTACCCAGAACCGCAACATGGCTGCCTGCTGCGGTGTACCCACCGGGCGCGTGGACATGCTCGCCTTCGGCCTGGGCTCGGGGATTGCCGGACTTGGCGGCGTGGCCTTGAGCCAGGTCGGCAACGTGGGCCCGGATCTGGGACAGGGCTACATCATCGACTCGTTTCTGGTGGTGGTGCTGGGCGGCGTCGGCCAATTGGCCGGTACTGTGTATGCGGCCTTTGGCCTGGGTATCGCCAACAAGATCCTCGAACCGCAGATCGGTGCCGTGCTGGGCAAAATCCTGATCCTGGGACTGATCATTCTGTTTATCCAGAAGCGTCCGCAGGGGCTCTTCGCGCTTAAAGGACGGGTGATCGACTGATGAATCAGCCTCTGATGGTCACTGCTGCACAAAAGGCCGGACCTACGGTCACTACACTGGTGGGCGTTCTGGTCCTGCTGGTATTGCTGGCCCTGCCGCTGCTCTCGTTGTTGCCCGCCGACAGCCCGTTGCAGGTCTCGGCCTACACGCTGACGCTGGTGGGCAAGATTCTCTGCTACGCCATTGTCGCCCTGGCCCTGGATCTGGTCTGGGGCTACGCCGGGCTGCTGTCGCTCGGCCATGGCCTGTTCTTCGCCCTGGGCGGTTACGCAATGGGCATGTACCTGATGCGCCAGGCCTCGGGCGACGAGCTGCCGGCCTTTATGACCTTTTTGTCGTGGACCGAGCTGCCATGGTACTGGGTCGGTACCGAGCATTTCTGGTGGGCAATGTGTCTGGTGGTATTGGCCCCCGGCCTGCTGGCCCTGGTGTTCGGCTTTTTCGCCTTTCGCTCGCGGATCAAGGGCGTGTACTTCTCGATCATGACCCAGGCCCTGACCTTCGCCGGAATGCTGCTGTTTTTCCGCAACGAAACCGGCTTTGGCGGCAACAACGGCTTCACCAATTTTCGCAGTATTCTGGGCTTTGGCATCACCGAGCCGGGCACACGCGCGGCGCTGTTTTTGGCCACCGTGCTGCTGCTGGTGACCAGCCTGTTCCTTGGCTGGCGACTGGCGCGCAGCAAGTTCGGCCGGGTATTGACCGCACTGCGCGACGCGGAAAACCGCCTGATGTTCTGCGGCTACGACCCGCGCGGTTTCAAGCTGTTCGTCTGGGTACTGAGCGCCGTGCTGTGCGGCCTGGCCGGGGCCTTGTATGTGCCCCAGGTGGGCATTATCAACCCGGGTGAAATGTCGCCGACCAACTCCATCGAAGCCGCCGTATGGGTCGCCCTCGGCGGGCGCGGGACCCTGATTGGCCCGCTGCTGGGGGCAGGCGTGGTCAATGGCATGAAAAGCTGGTTTACCGTGGCGTTCCCCGAGTACTGGCTGTTCTTCCTGGGCGCACTGTTTATCGTCGTGACCCTGTACCTGCCTAAAGGCGTGATCGGCCTGCTGAAGAAAAGGGGCGAACAATGAGAATCACACCGACCGCCGAATTCATGCTCGAACCGGTGCTGGACGCTGGCAGCAGTCGCGACGCCATCGGCCTGGGACAAGCCGCCGGGCCGGGCCTGAACACCCGCCACGGCACCCTCCTGACCCTGGAAGACATCAGCGTCAGCTTCGATGGCTTCAAGGCCCTGAACAACCTCAACCTGTATATCGGCGTCGGTGAACTGCGCTGCATCATCGGCCCCAATGGTGCGGGCAAGACCACCATGATGGATGTGATCACCGGCAAGACCCGGCCCAGCGAAGGCCAGGCCTGGTTTGGCGAAACCCTCGACCTGCGCCAGATGAGCGAAGTACAGATCGCCCAGGCCGGGATTGGCCGAAAGTTCCAGAAGCCCACGGTATTCGAGGCCCTGAGCGTGTTCGAGAACCTGGAGCTGGCGCAGAAGACCGACAAGTCGGTGTGGGCCAGCCTGCGCGCGAAACTGACAGGAGAGCAAAAGGACCGTATCGGCGAAGTGCTGCATACCATCCGCCTGACCGGCTCGGCCCTGCGGCCTGCGGGGCTGTTGTCCCACGGGCAGAAACAGTTTCTGGAAATCGGCATGTTGTTGATGCAGGACCCGCAACTGCTGTTGCTCGACGAGCCGGTGGCGGGCATGACCGATGCCGAAACCGAATTCACCGCCGAGCTGTTCAAGAGCCTGGCGGGCAAACATTCGCTGATGGTGGTGGAGCATGACATGGGCTTTGTCGGCTCGATTGCCGACCACGTCACCGTGCTGCACCAGGGCAGCGTATTGGCCGAAGGCTCGCTGGAGCAGGTGCAGGCGGATGAACGGGTGATCGAAGTCTACCTGGGTCGCTGAAAACTGCCCGCTCCCACAGGGGGCATGGAGAGAACTGAACATGCTTAACGTCGAAAAACTGCACCAATACTACGGCGGCAGTCATATCCTTCGCGGCCTGTCCTTCGAGCTCAAAGTCGGTGAAGTCACCTGCCTGCTCGGCCGTAATGGCGTGGGCAAGACCACCCTGCTCAAATGCCTGATGGGCCTGTTGCCGGTCAAGGAAGGCAGCGTGCAGTGGGAGGGCCAGCCCATCACCACGCTCAAGCCTCATCAGCGGGTCCACGCCGGGATCGCCTATGTGCCCCAGGGCCGGGAGATTTTCGGGCGCCTGACGGTGGAAGAAAACCTGCTGATGGGCCTGTCGCGCTTTCCCGGCGCCGAGGCCAGGGAAGTGCCGGCGTTTATCTACGAACTGTTCCCGGTGCTGCTGCAAATGAAACACCGGCGCGGCGGCGATTTGTCCGGTGGCCAGCAGCAACAGCTGGCCATTGGTCGCGCCCTGGCCAGCCGCCCGCGCCTGTTGATCCTCGACGAACCCACCGAAGGCATCCAGCCCTCGGTGATCAAGGAGATCGGCGCAGTGATCAAAATGCTCGCCGCCCGCGGCGATATGGCGATTTTGCTGGTGGAGCAGTTTTATGACTTTGCCGAGGAGCTCGCCGATCAGTATCTGGTGATGTCGCGAGGTGAAATCGTGCAGCAGGGGCGTGGTGAAAATATGCAAACAGAGGGTGTGCGCGGGCTGGTGACGATTTAATCTGTCCCTCTTTCCTGGTGCTTTTCTTACAAAGAAGTCCTACATATGAACCTGCCGGCCAATACCGCATTGTTCACCCCCAGCTGGCTCGCCGAGCTGGAGCTGGGCTATGGCCGTTTTGGCGACAGCACCCGCCCTACCCTGCGGCGCCACCTCGGCCCGTTGCGGGTGCAAAAGCATTTGTACGCCGAAGGCCCCGAGGTGTGCCAGCACATCATCGTCCACCCGCCGGGGGGGATTGCCGGGGGTGACCAACTGAATATCAGCGCCAGCGTCGGCCCCGATGCCTGGGCGCAATTGACCAGCCCCGGCGCGGCCAAGTGGTATCGCGCGGCGGGCCCGGCTTACCAGACAGTCGAATTGAACGTGGCTGCCGGCGCGACCCTGGAATGGCTACCGCAAGAAACCATCGTGTTCAGCGCAGCCCAGGCCGAACTCACCACCCGTATCGAACTTGCAGGCGATGCACGGCTGTTTTACTGGGACATGGTGGCGTTGGGGCGGCTGGCCAGCGGCGAGCGTTTTGAGCACGGGCATTTTCAGTCACGCCTGGATATCCGCCGCGACGGCCAGTTGCTCTGGCATGAACGCCAGCGCATTGCAGGCGGCGACGGGCTGCTGGATTCGCCCATCGGCCTGGATGGCAACCCGGTGTTTGCCACCTTGCTGGTAACGGGTGAAGTCAGTGCCGAGCTGCTGGAACGCTGCCGCGCGCTGGCCAACCCGGTGCGCGGTGATTTGACTCAATTACCGGGTCTACTGGTAGCGCGCTGCCTGGCCAGTGAAGCCTTGCAGGCGCGCAGCTGGCTGATCGATTTATGGCGCTTGCTGCGCCCGGCATTGCTGGGGCGCGAGGCGTTGGCGCCACGCATCTGGAGTACCTGAAGAGCCCCTCACCCTCTGGGAGAGGGTTAGGGTGAGGGCCAAGGCCCGACTCATTTTTAACTGCCGAACACGGACCCGACCATGGACCTGACTCCACGCGAAAAAGACAAGATGCTGATCTTCACCGCCGGCCTGCTGGCCGAGCGGCGGTTGGCCCGCGGTGTGATTCTCAACTACCCGGAAACCATCGCCTATATCTCCGCAGCCCTGCTCGAAGGTGCCCGCGATGGCCGCACCGTCGCCGAGCTGATGCACTACGGCACCACCCTGCTGACCCGCGACCAGGTGATGGAAGGCATTCCGGAAATGATCCCCGATATCCAGGTCGAAGCCACCTTCCCGGATGGCACCAAGCTGGTCACCGTCCACCAACCCATCGCCTGAGGCCGAGCATGTCTTATGTCATTCGTGATGCAGTCGCGGCGGATCTGCCGGCGATTCGCGATATCTACAACGATGCGGTGCTCAACACCCTGGCCATATGGAACGAAAACACCGTAGACCTGGACAACCGCCAGCAGTGGTTCGACGCACGCCAGGCCCAGGGTTACCCGATTCTGGTGATCGTCGACGACACCAATATAGCCCTGGGCTATGCCTCGTTCGGCGACTGGCGGCCGTTCGAGGGCTTTCGCCATACCGTTGAGCACTCGGTGTATATCCACCCCGAGCAGCGCGGCAAAAAACTCGGGCCACAGTTGCTGGCCGAGTTGATCAAACGCGCCCGTGCCTGTGACAAGCATGTGATGGTCGCCGCCATCGAAGGCGCCAACGCGGCCTCGATCCATGTCCACAGGCAACTGGGCTTTGTCACCAGCGGGCGCATGCCGCAAGTGGGGATCAAGTTCGGCCGCTGGCTAGACCTGACTTTTATGCAACTGATGCTTAACCCCGGCGCCCTGCCGCCCAAGGAGCTCGCACAATGAACGCCGAACAGGTGGTACGCGTGACGGCGCAGAGCTTTGCTCAGTACCGCGATGACTTGATTGTGTTGCTGCTCGATGCGGTCGGGCACGGCGCATCGGTGGGTTTCATGAACGATCTGGATCAGCCTCAGGCCAGCCGTTACTTCAACGAAGTTCACGGGCAACTGGAACAAGGCAATCTGCTGCTGTGGGTACTGGTCGAAGACCAGCGCGTGCTGTCCAGCGTGCAACTGGTGCTGTGCCAGAAGGCCAACGGCCTGAACCGTGCCGAGGTGCAAAAACTGCTGGTGCTCAATGAAGTGCGTCGCCGCGGCCTGGGACAGGTACTGATCCACGCCCTGGAGCAAGGCGCCCGCGAGCAAAAGCGCGGCCTGTTGCACCTGGACACCGAAGCCGGCTCCCCCGCCGAGAACTTCTACAGTGCCCTGGGCTACACCCGCGTGGGCGAGTTGCCCAACTACTGCCAAAGCCCCGACGGCCACTACAGCCCCACGGCCATCTACTTCAAAACCCTGAGTGAGCCGCAATGATCCCGGGCGAATACCGCATTGAGTCGGGCGAGATCGAACTGAACGTCGGCCGCCGCACCCTGGTCCTGAGCGTAGCCAATCGTGGCGACCGCCCGATCCAGGTCGGCTCGCATTATCACTTTTTTGAAACCAACGACGCCCTGATGTTTGACCGTGGCGACAGTCGCGGCATGCGCCTGAACATTCCGGCTGGCACCGCCGTGCGCTTCGAGCCGGGGCAAACCCGTGAAGTGGAACTGGTGGAACTGGCCGGTCTGCGCCGGGTGTTCGGCTTCGCCGGGCGGGTGATGGGCAATCTGGATTGACCCACAGGGTCCGAACCAATTTTTAGGAACTCACCATGAAAATCTCCCGTCAGGCTTACGCCGACATGTTCGGCCCCACCGTCGGCGACAAGATCCGCCTGGCCGACACCGAGTTGTGGATTGAGGTCGAGCACGACTTCACCACCTACGGCGAAGAAGTGAAGTTCGGCGGTGGCAAGGTGATTCGTGACGGCATGGGGCAGAGCCAACTGCTCGCCAGTGAAGTGGTCGACACGCTGATCACCAATGCGCTGATTATCGATCACTGGGGCATCGTCAAAGCCGATGTGGGCCTCAAGAACGGGCGCATCCACGCCATCGGCAAGGCCGGCAACCCGGATATCCAGCCCGATGTGACCATCGCCATCGGCGCCAGCACCGAAGTGATCGCCGGCGAAGGCATGATCCTCACCGCAGGCGGCATCGACACCCATATCCACTTTATCTGCCCGCAACAGATCGAAGAAGCGCTCAACAGCGGCGTGACCACCATGATCGGCGGCGGTACCGGCCCGGCCACCGGCACCAATGCCACCACCTGCACTTCGGGGCCGTGGCACATGGCGCGCATGCTTCAGGCCGCCGATTCGTTCCCGATGAACATGGGCTTTACCGGCAAGGGCAACGCCAGCCTGCCGCAACCGCTGATCGAACAGGTCGAAGCCGGAGCCATCGGCCTCAAGCTGCACGAAGACTGGGGCACCACCCCGGCGTCCATCGACAACTGCCTGACCGTTGCCGATCTCTATGACGTGCAAGTGGCGATCCACAGCGACACCCTGAACGAGTCGGGCTTTGTCGAAACCACCCTCGCCGCCTTCAAGGGCCGCACCATCCACACCTATCACACCGAAGGTGCCGGTGGCGGGCATGCGCCGGACATCATCAAGGCCTGCGGCCTGACCAACGTGCTGCCCAGCTCCACCAACCCGACGCGGCCTTTTACGCGCAACACCATCGACGAACACCTCGACATGCTGATGGTCTGCCATCACCTCGACCCGAGCATCGCCGAGGACGTGGCTTTCGCCGAAAGCCGGATCCGCCGCGAGACCATCGCCGCCGAAGACATCCTCCATGACCTGGGCGCGTTCTCGATGATCAGCTCCGACAGCCAGGCCATGGGCCGGGTGGGCGAAGTGATCACGCGCACCTGGCAAACTGCCGACAAGATGAAAAAACAGCGCGGGCCGCTGCCTGAGGATGCACCGGGCAACGATAACTTCCGCGCCAAGCGCTATATCGCCAAATACACCATCAACCCGGCGATCACCCATGGCGTAAGCCATGAAGTGGGCTCGATCGAAGTCGGCAAGTGGGCCGACCTGGTGCTGTGGCGCCCGGCGTTCTTCGGCGTCAAACCGACGTTGATCATCAAGGGCGGGGCCATTGCGGCAAGCCTGATGGGCGATGCCAACGCCTCGATCCCCACGCCGCAACCGGTTCACTATCGCCCGATGTTCGCCAGCTACGGCGGCTCGCGCCACGCCACCTGCCTGACCTTTATCAGCCAGGCCGCGTTTGACGCGGGCGTCCCCGCAGCGCTGGGTTTGCAAAAGCAAATCGCGGTGGTAAAGGGCTGCCGGGATGTGCAGAAAAAGGATCTGATCCACAACGGCTATCTGCCCGCGATCGAAGTCGACCCGCAGACCTATCAGGTCAAGGCCGACGGTGTATTGCTGTGGTGTGAACCGGCCGAGGTCCTGCCGATGGCACAGCGCTACTTCCTGTTCTGACACCCCGTATTTGCAGGGGGATTGGCGGTTGTACTGGAACGCTGCATTTGGCGTTAAGATGCGGCTCCATTTTTTACAACCGCTCTTGCAGCAAGGCGTGTGGCCATGGGCCTATCTGAATTCATCGTGCTCAATGTAGATCGCATCGTCGATGAATGGGAGCAGTTTGCCGAAACCATCACCCCGGCAGCCGAATCCATGAACAGCGTCGCGCTGCGCGACCATGCCAGGGAAATCCTGCTGGCTGCCTCGCGGGACATGAACACCGCGCAAACGGCCAGCGAGCAGCAGGCCAAGGCCGAGGGTGAAGGCCCCGAAACGAGCCCTGCGCTGGATGAAGCAGCTGCCAGCCACGGCGAGCTGCGCCATACCGTGGGTTTTGATCTGGTGCAGATGACTTCGGAGTTCCGCCACCTGCGCGCCTGCGTCATCCGCCTGTGGGTCGCCAGCATCCAGGCCCCGGCCCACGAGCACCTGCTCGACATGATCCGCTTCAACGAAGCCATTGACCAGGCCCTGGCCGAGTCCACCGCGGCCTATGCCGAACAGGTCAATCGCTCACGCGACATCTTCCTTGCCATCCTGGGTCATGACCTGCGCGCACCGTTGCAGGCAGTGAGCATGTCCAGTGAAATGCTGGAGCGCAAAACCAGCCTTGACCCTGCGGCGCAGCCTTATCTGCTGGCCATCAGAAACGGCACGCGGCATATGGGCGCGATGGTCAATGACCTGCTGGAGTTTGTGCGCAGCCGTCTGGGCACCAGCCTGCCGATCGAGCCCGAGCCGATGGACCTTGCCCAGGCCTGCCAGGCGGCGCTGGATGAAGCCTGCGCCGGGCAACCGGATTGCGCGCCGGCACTGCAGGTCGAAGGTGATGTGCAAGGGCACTGGGATCCGCGCCGGTTGGGGCAACTGCTGCAAAACCTGATCGGCAATGCCCTGCAGCACGGTGCGCGCCGGGGCAAGGTGACATTGCACCTGAGCGGGGACAGCGAAGCGGTGACCTTGCGCGTGCACAACCTGGGCATGCCCATCGCCGAAGACGCCCTGGGCACCCTGTTCGACCCGCTGGTGCGCAGCCCGAGCGAAGACCTGACCCAGCCGGGTACATCCACCAGCCTGGGCCTGGGGTTGTTTATCATCAAGGAAGTGGTGGACGCCCACCAGGGCAGCATCGACGTGACCTCGACCGAAGCCGAGGGCACGACGTTTACGGTGGTGTTGCCCAAAAACGCCTGAGCCCTGGGCAAACACAATCTGTGGGAGCGGGCTTGCTCGCGATGCAGTCGCCGCGGTCTATCAGGAACACCGCGCCGGGGCCATCGCAGGCAAGCCAGCTCCCACAGAGCCTTTAGGCAGGCTTCATCTATTGCGTCACAAACCGCCCCAACTGCTGCTTCAATCGCTGATTTTCAGCACGCAACTGCTGCACTTCCTCGAGCAGGTCCAGCGCCAGCGCCACACCCTCCCATTCCATCTGCAGATCATCACGCAGCTTGGCCGCGCGTCTGGCGATGACCAGTTCGTAGTCTTCAAAACGCCACACGTCAGGCGTGCGGCCCTGAGGTTCGATAATTCCGTGTTCGACAATCTCTATCACGTAAGTGGCCGGGATATTGGCCTCTTCGCAGAACCTTTCCATGTCCAGCTGAACGATCAGGGTGCTGCTCATGATCAGTTACTCCATTGGGCTCTCGGATCAAATGCTGCTTTGTCGGCAAGTTCTTGCCACAGGGCCTTGGTGGCCTCGTCGCCATGGGTCGGCATGACCACTTTCAGTTGCGCATACAAATCACCACGCTGGCCTTGCTTGTCCACCAGGCCGTGGCCCTTGATGCGCATGCGCTGACCGCTCTGGCTGTCAGGGCGAATGGTCATCATCACCTTGCTGGTCAGGGTCGGTATCGCCACCTTGGTGCCCAGCGCAGCTTCCCACGGCGCCAGAGGAACCGTGATAACCAGGTCATGGCCTTCAACATCGAACTTCGGATGCGGTGCAAAACGGATGATCAGGTACAGATCACCGTTGGCCCCGCCACCCACGCCCGGGCCACCCTGGCCTTTAAGGCGGATGCGCTCACCGTCGGTCACACCGGCCGGGATCTTCACGTTCAGGGTCTTGCTGACCCCGCCTATCTGAAAGCTGATGGGCTTGGACTCACCCGACAGGGTTTCTTCAAGGAAAATCGGCAATTCCATTTCAACATCCTGCCCGCGACGGCCCGCACTGCGGCCTGATTGCCCACCAAAACCGCCACCACGCGAACCGAAGATCGAGCTGAAGAAGTCCGAAAAATCGCCATTGTCTTCGAAACCGCCGCTGGAACGGCCTTGCCAGCCCGGCGGCCCCTGGAACGGCTGGCCATGCTGGCCGTATTTGCGAATTTCGTCGTATTCAGCGCGTTTTTCGGCGCTTTTAAGGGCTTCATACGCCTCGTTGACATCCTTGAACTTGCTCTCGGCGTCCTTTTCCTTGCTCACATCCGGGTGATACTTGCGCGCCAGCTTGCGATAGGCGGTCTTGATCGCCTTATCGTCCGCCGTGGGCTCGACACCCAGGATCTTGTAATAGTCTTTGAAGTCCATGTAAGGATCACCATCCGTTATCAATATCGCGCAGCTCAGGTCACCAGAATGCTCCGGTTGCCCGGCCTGTCATTTGACCGGCCTCAAGAACAGCGCTGCCAATGTTTATCGGCAGCCTAAAGACTGCCACGCCAATGACTGGAAGTTTGGGGATCAAGGATAGTCTTTCAAGTGGATTAAAACCTGCGATTTAACGATTAGTCGTGCTTCGATTCTGCGGCGGTCTGACATACACTGCGCGGCCGTTTTTTGACCGGAACACGAAAGACATGAAAAGCGCCTCTCCAGCACGTGCCTGCGGTATCGACTTCGGCACGTCAAACTCCACCGTCGGCTGGCTGCGTCCAGGCGTGGAAACCCTCATTGCGCTGGAGGACGACAAGATCACCCTGCCCTCGGTGGTGTTCTTCAATATGGAAGAACGCCGCCCGGTGTACGGCCGTCTGGCGCTGCATGAGTACCTGGAAGGCTACGAAGGCCGCCTGATGCGCTCGCTCAAAAGCCTGCTGGGTTCCAAGCTGATCAAGCACGACACCAGCGTTCTGGGCACGGCGATGCCGTTCAAGGACTTGCTGGGGCTGTTTATCGCCCAGCTGAAAAAGCGCGCCGAAGCGACCGCCGGTCGTGAATTCGAAGAAGTGGTACTCGGTCGCCCGGTATTTTTCGTCGACGACGACCCCCTGGCCGACCAGGAAGCCGAAAACACCCTGACTGACGTGGCCCGCGCCATCGGCTTCAAGGAAGTGTCCTTCCAGTACGAACCGATCGCCGCGGCATTTGACTATGAGTCCACCATCGAGCGCGAAGAGCTGGTGCTGATTGTCGATATCGGCGGTGGTACGTCCGACTTCTCCCTGGTGCGCCTGTCGCCCGAGCGCCGTGGCCTGGACAACCGCCAGGACGATATTCTGGCCACCGGCGGCGTACACGTGGGCGGTACCGATTTCGACAAACAGCTGAGCCTGCAAGGCGTGATGCCATTGTTCGGCTACGGCAGCCGCATGAAAAGCGGCGCCTACATGCCTACCAGCCATCATATGAACCTGGCGACCTGGCACACCATCAACTCCGTGTACTCGCAAAAATCCCAGCTGTCGCTGGGCAGCATGCGTTACGACATTGAGGATACCGGCGGTATCGACCGTCTGTTCAAACTGATCGAGCAGCGTGCCGGACACTGGCTGGCGATGGAAATCGAGCAGACCAAGATCGAACTGACCCACAACGACAGCCGCCATGTGCCGCTGGACCGGGTTGAAGCGGGGTTGAGCGTAAACCTGAGCCGGGCGATGTTTGAAGAGTCCATCGACAACCAGCTGGAACGCATCCGCAACAGCGTGACGCAATTGCTGGGCAATGCCGGCGTGGGTGTCGAGCAGGTGGATACGGTGTTCTTCACCGGTGGTTCAAGCGGGATTCCGGCCTTGCGCCAGAGCGTCGCGGCCATGTTGCCGAATGCGCAGCATGTTGAAGGCAACATCTTCGGCAGCATCGGCAGCGGTCTGGCGATTGAGGCCAAAAAGCGTTACGGCTAAAACCCTCGCCCCAACCCTCTCCCTCCGAGAAAGGGTTGGGGCAAGCCGTTACACCAACCCCACCTGCTTCAACTCACTCTTCAAATACGCATAGTAGATCGGCCCCGCCACCACGCCCGGCAGGCCGAAGGCTGCTTCAAAGACCAGCATCGCCAGCAGCAATTCCCACGACTTGGCACTGATTTGCCCGCCGACGATCTTGGCGTTGAGGAAGTATTCCAGCTTGTGGATAACAATCAGATAACCCAGCGCCCCGATCGCCACCCAGATCGACAGCGACAAACCGACGATAGTGATCAGGGTGTTGGAAATCAGGTTGCCAATCACCGGCAGCAAACCCAGCAGGAAGGTCAGCACGATCAGAGTTTTGGTCAGCGGCAGATGCACGCCCAGCAGCGGCAGGACTACAGCCAGAAAGATCCCGGTAAATACCGTGTTGAGCAGCGCGATCTTGATTTGCGCAAAAACGATATTGCGGAAGGCTTGTACCAGCAGGTGCAGACGCTCGAACAGCGCAGCCGACAGCGGCTTGCGGCGGCTGATATCAGGAATGGTCTGCAAGGCCATGATGGCCCCCAGCACCATGCCGATCAGCAGGGTCACGAACATATGCGCGGCGTCTTTGCCCACCAGTTGCAGATCGCTGAGGTGCTTGTTCATCCATTGCCCGATGGCAATCCGGAACTCGGCAGCACTGGCTGGCAGGTAGCTGTCCAGGAACGGCGGCAACTGGCCGCGGGCCCGATCGACTACGGCCATGAATTTATTCAGTGAAGCGCCGGGGTTTTCCGCCTCATGCAACAGAAAACTGATGGCACCGGCAAAGATCAGCGCCAGTACGCTGACAATCACCGTACCCAGCAAAGCCACCGCCAGCCAGCGCGCACGGCGCCCGGCAATCAGACGCTGCAATTGCGGGGTGAGCATATTGACCAGTTCGAACACCAACAAGCCCGCCAGCAGGCTGGGCAACAAACGCAACGGGAAAACCAATAGCAGGCCGCCAGCAATAATGATGTAGCTGGCCAAGACGATGTGACGCTGAGAAAACGATGGCATACAGCCTCAAAACTGACAGCGTGAAAGGACAAGCAGTCTGCCAGCCTTCAGCTGCGAGCACTAGAATTTGTGACTGGCGGGACGGCATACACCCTGTGGGAGCGGGCTTGCTCGCGAATCAGGCGCTGCGGTATGTCAGTTAAACCGCAGTGAGGCCATCGCGAGCAAGCCCGCTCCCACAGTGCCGATCATTTTTTCTTCAGGCAATCACTCATAAAGGCTTTGCGCGCATCGCCCTTGAGGGCCTGGGTGCCGGCGGTGGCATTGCAGGTTTTCATCTTGTCCTGCTGCGTCGCCGGCTTGGCTTTGAGGCAGGTACTCATAAAGGCTTTGCGCTCATCACCCTTAAGGGCCTTGGCACTGGCGTCAGCGTTACAGGTGGTCATTTTGTTTTGTTGGGCCGTGGCCGCAAAGCCCTGGGAACACAGGAGCAGACCTATCATCAGCAAAGGAACATGCAGCATCTTCATGGAGTTTTCTCCTTGTTGGCGCGCCAACGGGCAGCGCGATTCCTGAAGTGTAGACAAACTCTGTTACAGCACTCGTGCCTGACGTCGATACTGCTCCGGGGTACATCCGGCCTGGCGCTGGAACATTGCGATAAACGCCGACGAGGTGCTGTAACCCAGGTCGAAGCCCACGTCCTGCACGCTGCGCGCAGACTCCAGCGCCTCAATCGCGGCCAGAAACCGCAGACGCTGACGCCACTCGCCAAAGCTCATGCCCAGTTCCCGCACAAACACCCGCGCCAATGTACGTTCGCTGACATGCACCTGCTGCGCCCACTGGCCCAACGGGCGGTTGTCGCCTGGGCTCTGTTGCAGCGCTTCCAACACCAGCAACAGGCCCGGATGGCTGGCATAAGGCAAGAAGCACTGATGCACCGGTGCCTGGCGCAATTGATCGACCAGCACCCGGGCCAGTCTTACATCGGCTTCGCTTTGCGGGATATTGATATCGCGGCGGGCAAAGTCGCTGAGGATGGCCTTGAGAATATCGCTGATAGCCAGGGTGACCGGGGTGGTCGGCAAGTGCTGGCAATGCACGGCATCCAGATACACAGAGCGATAAACAATCGCCTGGGCGTTGTAGGCACTGTGCTCGGTGTTGGGCGGCACCCAGACCGCGTATTGCGGCGGCGACATAAAGCGCCGGCCATCGACTTCAAAGCGCATCACACCGTGGGCCACATAATCCAGTGAGCCCCAGGCATGGGTATGGGGCACGGCATGGCTGTGGGCCTCAATCTCGGCATAGCGAAAGTAAACCGGCGCTGGCAGACCGTCGAACTCGGGGACGTTGATCAGATTCTTGTGCATGCTGTCTGGATACGGGGTGAGGTTGGCTGGATCGCAGTATAGGCTCGCAGACAGACAAGCGGATAATCGCCGCTTATTAACCCTGTGGTTGTCACCGATGCAATACGCTTACCCGCTACTGGCCATTTTGATCTGGGCCGGCAATACCGTTATCAACAAGCTTGCGGTGGGAGCGATCTTCCCGTCCGAGATCGGCTTTTATCGCTGGCTGCTGGCTGGCCTGCTGTTTACCCCCTTTATGCTCAAGCCGGTGATGAGCAACTGGCCGATCATCCGCCCCAACCTGGGCAAGATTTTCATCCTCGGCGTGCTCGGCATGGCGGTGTACCAGAGCCTGGCCTACTACGCGGCGGCCCGTACGTCGGCGACCAATATGGGCATTATCCTGTCATTGATGCCGCTGATGGTTCTGAGCATGTCGATTATCAGCCTGGGGCAGCGCCTGACTGCCGGGGCCTTGGTGGGCGCGGTCGTATCGTTTGTCGGGGTACTGGTGGTGGTGTCGAGCGGCAGCCTGGCGGCCTTGCTCGATCACGGCCTGAACCTGGGTGACGCGATGATGCTGGTCGCCACCCTGGCCTATGCGGTTTACAGCACCCTGCTGAAAAAATGGCAACTGCGCCTGCCGCCGCTGCAGATGCTGTATATGCAGGTGCTGGTGGCGATTGTGGTGTTGTTTCCGCTGTATCTGGCCTCACCTAAGGTCGGCCCGACGGTGCATAACATGGGGCTGGTGCTTTATGCCTGTGTGCTGGCGTCGATGATCGCACCGCTGGCCTGGATGAAAGCCGTGGCCAGCCTTGGCCCGAGCCGTACCACGCTGTTCTTCAACCTGCTGCCGTTGATTACCGCGCTGATCGCAGCGGTGGTGCTCAAAGAGCAACTACATGCCTATCACCTGATTGGCGGGGCGCTGACCTTGGGAGGAGTGATTCTGTCGGAGCGCTGGACTACGCCGTTGCGGGCGGCGTGATTTAGCCCTCACCCCAGCCCTCTCCCTGCCCGCTTTCGATGTCCGGCTCAAGCCTTCGCAGAGAGAGGGAGTCAACTGGTGGCGTTGCCCGGATCCACTTTTGCCTTTAGTCCCCTCACCCTCTCCCTCCGGGAGAGGGTGAGGGACTTTTGATCTACTTCACCGTCTTCGGCACCTTGCCCTGCTGCATTTGTTGCAGCAGCGGCGCGCACTGGTTGGGTTCGCCACCGCTTGGGGCGACCAACGCCAATAATCCCGCCGCCGGCCCCGCAATCACACCCAATGCCACCATGCCCGCACCACGCAACAGCAGCGGCACGGCTTGCACACCCGCTGACGGGTTGGCAAAGGTACCGCGTACATACAGCGGTGAACGCAACGAAAACAGACGCAAACCCTTGGACTCTGGAGTGATCTTCAAGTCCAGCTGCTCGGTGGCAAGGTTGATCGTGCCATCGATATAGATAATCGCGTTCTCGGTATCGAACACAAACAATCGGGTACTGGCCAGCCCGTTCTTGATCCCCAGGTCCGCTGCCGCGCAGTTGATCTTCACGTCCTCGTCGCCAAAAATCTTGCCCACTACATAGTTGCCTACGTTCAGGCCGGCAATTTCCATAAGGCTGCGACTGATAGCGCCGTCATTGATGATCATCTTCAGATCACCGTTGGCGGTGCCCAACAACTTGGCCACCGAATTGCCGGTACCGGTAATCGTGGCATCACCATTGAGTTCGCCGAAGCTGGTTTTCATCGGCTCAAAGGTGGGAAACAGTTGCTTGAGTTTAAAGTTGCGCGCGGTCAGCCTGGCGCTGCCTTTCAGGGGCGCAGCACGGCCGTTGAGACGAATCTGCGCATCCAGCTTGCCACCTGCCACGCCAAAACGCAGCGGCTCAAGACTCAGTTCGCCATCATTGAGCACCACATGGGTGTAGAGGTCGGTAAACGGCAGCTCGGCGCTTTGCACGATACGTTTGCCGGTGAGTTCTACGTCTGCGTCCATATCGCGCCAGCGCTCGGTGCGAAACTCTTCCACCGGCAGCACCTTGCCCGCAGGCTGCTTGCTCTCGCTGCCCCGGGCTTTTTGCTGGGTGTTGGAGTCGGCACCGATCAACGGCCCCAGGTCAGCCATCAGCAACTGGTTGGACACCAGCTTGCCGGACAGCTTGGGCCGTGGCTGGCTGGCCACATATTTCAGATCGCCATGGATATCACTGCTGCCGATTTTGCCGTTGAAATTTTCATAGCTGAAGGTCGCGCCATTGGCTTCACGCAGTTTGGCGGTCAAATGGCCGTCGGTGGAGTACGGCGGCGAATCCGGCAAGGTCACGCCGGTCAACGGATAGAGGTTACTCAGGCTGGTACCGGCCAATTTCAGGCGCAGGTCCAGGGCACCCAGATTGAGCGGGTCGGTCAAGGTTCCGGCCAGCTCGACATGGCTGTCGGCAATGCTGACCCGGGCTTGCAACGGGAAAGGCTGAGTCGCGTCCTGCAATGCCAGCAGACCGCCAATTTTACCGCTGCCGTTGAGCTGCTGACCGTGGTACTGGCCTTTGACCTTGAGGGCGAACGCATAGTCCTGCGGTTTGCCGCCCTTCTCCAGGGCCTTTTTCGCGTCTTTTTCGCCGACGATCTCGCTAAACGGGATGGGTTTGCCCAGCGAGTCGATCAGCACGTCCAGTCGGGTTTTCAGGGTCTGGTCATTGAGGGTCACATGCCCCTTGTCGAAGCCGATAGCACCGATGTCCAACGTCCAGGCTGAAGGCTCGGCATCCGGGTCCTTGGGGTCGAAGGTAAAGGTCCAGTTCGCCCGGCCATCAGCCAGGCGCTCAAGACTGGCGCTGGGCTCTGTCAGATTGATGCGCGGGATATCCACGGTTTGGGTCAACAGCGCCAGCGGCGACAGGCGCAGCTCGACTTTCTTCAGGCTGGCCATTTGCGCAGTTTTCGCCCACTCGGGGTTGCCCAGGGTCAGGTCCTGAGCAATCACATGGGGCCACGGCACCCAGGCCCGCCAGCCGCCCTGATCCTCTTCGCGCTGCCAGCGCACAGCCAGGTCACCGTTAATAGCAAACGGGCGGTGGAGGATTTCAGACACTTTGCTGTTGATGGTCGGCTTGATGCGATTCCAGTCGAAGGTAGCGAGGATCACCACCAGCACGGCCACCAGCAGAACGAAAATACCGCCTGCCCAGGCAAGGGTCTTACGGGTGCGCGTCATGTCACGGCTCCTTGAATTCCACAGAACGTCCCAGTTACGACGCCATAAATGTACGACTGGCAAAGACGCCGGAAGGTTTAACCCCGGTACGGCTTTCGTATAAAAAATTTCAAAAGCCCCGGGCTAGAGCCTCCCAGCCTGAACAATCAATTTTGTCGATTATCACCATTGGCCGTATGAACTTTGATATCCGGCAGCCAAGCGTAGCATTGCCATCACACCTACTTAGTTGCATTGCTACGGAGCACACACCATGAAACGCCCAGTCCTGTTTGGTCTTTCCCTTTCACTGATGGCCTTCAACGCCTTCGCCATGCCTGCCGATGAAGAGCCGACCCCAATGGCCCAACCAGCATCGAGCTCCTTGAGCCAGCCGCTCAACCCGGTTGCCGAAGACGGCGCACAACGTACCCTGGACCAACAAAACAGCTATGCCGAAGATGGCTACGATCGCACTCCGGGCAGCCAGTTTGTCGCCGAAGGTGGCGCCGATCGTCTGGCAGAACGCAACAAGCATGCGAGCTAAGCCTTTCGCAGGTGTGGGAGCGGGCTTACTCGCCAATGCATCCCTGCCGCTGATCCGCTAGCCCGCGTAACCTGCATCGCGAGCAAGCCCGCCCCCACACTTTGTGCAGTACACCGTTCGACGTCATCAAAGCCGATTTGCTAGAGTGCGCCGCTGTACTTGTCTGGAATACCAGCCCCGATGCTGCCTCGTGCCGAACAGAAGCAACAAACCCGCCTTGCGCTGATGGATGCTGCCCGCCACTTGATGGAGTCGGGTCGCGGCTTTGGCAGCCTGAGCCTGCGCGAAGTCGCAAAGACCGCTGGCATCGTGCCGACCGGTTTTTATCGCCACTTCAGCGACATGGACCAACTGGGCCTGGCCCTGGTCAGTGAAGTCGGCCAGACCTTTCGTGAAACCATTCGCCTGGTGCGTCACAACGAACTGTTTATGGGCGGTGTGATCAACGCCTCGGTGCGAATTTTTCTCGACGTGGTAGAAGCCAACCGCTCGCAGTTTCTGTTTCTGGCCCGCGAGCAATACGGCGGTTCGCAACCGGTTCGCCAGGCCATTGGCGCCCTGCGCGAAGACATCACTTCGGATCTGGCGGCCGACCTTGGCTCCAAGCCCAAGTTAGCGCACCTGAATCATGCCGGCCTTACCGTGATCGCCGATCTGGTGGTCAAAAGCGTATTTGCCGCCTTGCCCGACGTGATCGACCCGCCTGCAGATTCACTGCCCGATCACCTGCAGCCCCAGGCCAAGATCAGTCAGCAACTGCGCTTTATTTTTATCGGGCTCAAGCACTGGAAAGGCCTGGGCAGTACCGAATAATCGCAAGCGCACCCCATTGGTGCGCCGATGCGCAGATTGCGCACTTATATAGAACATCTTCATCTTTCTGCACCCTTTTTGGGCCTGCATTTGCAGCCTCCGACCGGGTTGGCAAGCCCCTTGCTGTGGTTGGAGTAATGTCCATTGCAGGAAGCCTTCCGATGCTGGTGATTCATCGCAGAGTCCAGTCCCACCCCGTGTGGAGCGCCGAGTTACACCTGAACTTCGAAGCCCGCAGCAAAAGTCGCCTGCGTTGTTTCAGCAGCAGCGGCGAAGATGTCGGCCTGTTCCTTGACCGTGGCCAGTCACCGCTGGTCGATGGCGAATTTCTGCAGGCTCAGGACGGACGCATCGTGCGCGTCTGTGCCAGCCCCGAAAAGCTCCTGCATGTCACCTGCTGCAATGCTTTTGAACTGACCCGCGCCGCTTATCACCTGGGCAACCGCCACGTCGCCCTGCAAGTGGGTGATGGCTGGTTACGCCTGCTTGACGACTACGTGCTCAAGGCCATGCTGGAGCAACTGGGTGCCCATATCGAGGCCATCGAAGCACCGTTTCAGCCCGAACACGGCGCCTATGGCGGTGGCCATCACCACTCCCGTGCGGGCGAAGAGGACTTCAACTACGCCCCGCGGTTGCATCAGTTTGGTGTGCGCTTGTGAACCCGGCCTGGGCGCTGTTGCGCCTGGCCAGCCCGCAGCTGCCCATTGGCGGCTACAGCTATTCCCAGGGGCTGGAAATGGCCGTTGAAAACGGCCGCGTGGCTGACCCGGCCACGGCAGCGCGCTGGATCCGCGATCAATTGCTGCTCAACCTCGCCCGCTTCGAGGCGCCCTTGTTGCTCGCCCACTGTCAGGCCGCAGCGGATCAAGACTGGAACGCTTTGCAGCGTTTGTGTGACGAGCATCGCGCCAGCCGTGAAACCCGAGAACTGCATCAGGAAAGCCGGCAAATGGGGTATTCCCTGCAACAGTTACTCACCGGCTTACCGGAGCTGGACGAGCCCGCACGCGAGTTTCTCGCACAACAGGCCGAGCCCCATCTGGCGCTGGGCTGGGCATTGGCCGCACGCGCCTGGGGCATCGACCCACAGGACGCATTGGCCGCCTGGCTCTGGAGCTGGCTGGAAAACCAGTTGGCCGTGCTGATGAAAACCCTACCCCTGGGCCAGCAAGCGGCCCAGCGCATGACCAGCGAACTGTCGGCTGCGTTGCAGCAGGCCCAGCAACACGCCAGTAGCCTCCACTTATCCCACATTGGCAGTGCCGCTTTCGGCCTGTCTTTGGCGAGCATGGCCCACGAGCGCCAGTACAGCCGCCTGTTTCGTTCCTAGGAGAAAGCAATGAACACACAGCCTTTGCGTGTTGGCATCGGTGGCCCGGTAGGCTCCGGCAAAACTGCGCTCACCCTGGCCCTGTGCCTGGCCCTGCGGGAAAAGTACAACCTGGCCGTCGTCACCAACGATATCTACACCCGTGAAGATGCTGACTTTCTGGTGCGCAATGAGGCGCTGGCGCCAGAGCGGATCATTGGTGTAGAAACCGGCGGCTGCCCGCACACAGCGATTCGTGAAGATGCGTCGATCAACCTGGAGGCTGTGGATCAGTTGAACCGACGCTTTCCCGGCCTTGATCTGATTCTGGTGGAATCGGGTGGGGATAACTTGTCGGCCACCTTCAGCCCGGAGCTGTCCGACCTGACCATTTACGTGATCGACGTGTCCGCCGGGGACAAGTTGCCGCGCAAGGGCGGGCCGGGGATCTGCAAATCGGACCTGCTGGTGATCAACAAAATCGACCTTGCGCCGCTGGTGGGCGCATCGCTGGAACTGATGGACAGCGACACCAAGCGCATGCGCGGTGCAAAACCCTTTGTGTTCAGCAACCAGAAGACCGGACATGGCCTGGACACCATCGTGGCGTTTATTGAGCGTCAAGGATTGTTGATCCAATAGCGGTGAAATCATCTGTGGGAGCGAGCCTGCTCGCGATGGCCGCGACGGGGTACATCAGAAAAACGCAGCGATGCCATCGCGAGCAGGCTCGCTCCCACAGAGTTGAGATCATCCGGGGAATCACGGTGTATCATGTCGCGCAATCGCCCCAGCCGTGACGACACCCACCGATGCCTGATGTAGCCAGCTCCGACTTCCCGCTTGAACTGACCGCCCAATTTGCGGCAGTACAGCAGCATTTTCGCCAGGTCATCGTGCCGCTCTGGCAAGGCCCCGGCTGGAATGCCGAACTCGCACTGCCCTTCGAGGCCTTGAGCCCCGCGCACCAGCCGCTGCCACCCCAGCGCTATCGCGCCATGGCTTGCGCACGGCAGCTGTACCTGTTCGCCAGCCTGATCGACGACCCGACCTTCCCCGGTGCCGCCGAACGCGCTGCTGAACTGTTCCGCTCGCTGCACCTGCATTTTCATGACGCCGAGCACGGTGGCTGGTTCTACAGCATCGGCCCCGATGGCGCGCCGCTGGATCAACGCAAAGACCTTTACACCCACGCCTTTATCATCTTTGCCTGTGCCCATTACTGGGCGAAAGTGCGCGAACCACAGGTGGCGTCGGCGCTCAATGGCGCACTGGCAGTGGTGGCTGAACGTTTCAGTGACGGCAACGGCCTGTATGAAGCCAGCCTGGAGCGGGATTGGTCGCCACTGGGCAGCGGCCCGCTGCAAAACCCGTTGATGCACTTGGCCGAAGCGTTCCTGGCCACTTTGTCGGTACGTGACGATAAGCCAGTGCAGACGGCCTTGCTGGCCCTGGCCGAGGGTATGCAACAGCGCTTTATCGAGCCTGTGCATAACGTCATGCTGGAAAAACCGCTCGGAGCTGTGGATAACTGGTTTGAACCGGGGCATCAATTCGAGTGGTTCTTTTTGCTGGAGTCTTCGCCACTGCTGCGCCAGACGCCGTTGCACGGTTCGCTGGAGCGGGCGTTCGGGTTTGCCGAGCAGGTGGGGGTCGACCCGCAGAGCGGCGCGGTGTGCGGCATGCTGGCCCCTGATGGCAGCCTGCGCGATGGTACCCAGCGTATCTGGGCACAGGCCGAGTACCTGCGCGCCCTGACCTTACGCCCGAACAACCAGGCACAGGTGCAGCGTCAATTGCTGGCGCTGCAGCAGAAGTTTCTACATGCCGGTGGCTGGTACGAATGCCGCGATGGCGCGGGCAAGGTCAGCCGCGAGGATATGCCGTCGACCACGCCTTATCATCTGGCCACCTGTTACAGCGGTTTGGCGCAATACCTCGGCTAACACCAACAGCTGTGGGAGCGGGCTTGCTCGCGATGGCATCACCGAAACAGTCCTGACAAACCGCGCCGCCTGAATCGCGAGCAAGCCCGCTCCCACCACTCAAGGCTGGCTCAGGCAATCCACTTACGATCACCGGTAAAGCTGATGGTCAGCCAGCGCGCACTGTCCGCGGCACCCAGCAACCCGGAGATCTCTTCGCGCAGTGCATCAAGGGTCTTCACGCTGGTCAGTGGATAACCTGCCGGCAACACGATATGAATCTCTATAAACCGTGCCCGCCCGTGCTTCTGCACATAGGTTTTGTAGCCTTCAAAACCATGCCGCGCCGACATTTCCTCGAGCACATCCCGCACCTTGTCATCCAGCGCGTCCGGGACAATCCCGAGCACATCACGCAAGGCCGGCTTGAGGATCTTGAACGCCGGCGCAAGCATGCTCAGCGCCAGCAAAATCAGGATCGCCGGGTCAACATAAGCGGCCCACTGTGCATAACCCTGCTGCTTCAACAGCAACGCTGTGACAAAACTTATCAACAGCCCCACCGACAACATGGCATCCACCAGCCAGCTGACATTATCGAACTGGATCAGGGTTGACTTGAGCTTGCGATTTTTGCGCTTTACCCAGAAGTAGTAGGCAAATTCAACAACGGTGAACACCGCCGCATAGACGATCACCAGCCCCAGCTCGATATCGCGCCCGCCATTGATAATGCCGAACACGCCATTGAGAAAGGCGTAGATCGCAATCAACAACAGGAAGCTGCCTTCAATCAGCAGCACCATGGGCTCAAGGTGCCAAAAACCGAACTGGAAACGCTGGTTGCTTTCCTTGGCGATCAGTTGCGCCGTAATCAGCATCAGCACTTTGATAAAAGTCGCGATCAGAGAGAAAAACCCATCGAACATGATGGATTCGGAACCCGAAATAAAACCCGTCACGATGCCGGCAATGGCCACCGCGAACATTAGAACGGTCGATTGCTTGAGCAGTTTCTGCTCACCACGGTTACTCACACAAACTCCTTTTCAGCCCGATTGAATGCGACCCCCTCAGGAGGTCGTAGGTGGGCTGCCAGGGGTGAGTTTACTCCTTGGCGTGGCGCTCGATGGCAAAACCGCTCCAGGACTGCGTGACGGGCATCAGCTCAAGGCGGTTGATGTTGACGTGGGCCGGAGTATTGAGCACCCAGAAAATGGTCTCGGCGATGTCTTCTGGCTGAATCGGTTCGGCGCCCTGATAGGTCGCGTCGTAGCGAGCCTTGTCGCCGCCAAAGCGCACCATCGAGAACTCGCTCTCGCACAGGCCCGGCTCAACGTTGCTGACCCGCACGCCCGTGCCCTGCAAATCGCAGCGCAGGTTCAGGGAGAACTGTTTTACAAACGCCTTGGTACCGCCATACACATGGCTGCCGGGGTAAGGATAACTACCCGCGATGGAACCCAGGTTAACGATCCCGGCACCACGGCCGTAGGCAATCAGTCGTGGCAACAGCAGGCGGGTGGTGTAGAGCAGGCCCTTGATATTGGTGTCGACCATGGTCTCCCAATCGTCGAGATCGCATTTGGGCGCAGGGTCGGTGCCCAGGGCCAGGCCCGCGTTGTTGATAAGCCCACGCAATGTGCTGAACGAAGGTGGCAAACCGGCAATCGCCGCTTCCATCGCGGCACGGTCGCGCACATCCACCACCAGGCCGTGTACTTCGGTTTGCTTGGATAACTCTTCGCACAATGCTTTCAAACGGTCTTCGCGTCGCCCCGTCAACACCAGTTTCCAGCCTGCCTGTGCAAACTTGCGTGCACATGCTTCACCAAATCCGGAAGTCGCGCCCGTAATAAACAGGGTGGAAGTCATCATGTTCTCCTTGGCTGGCGGGCATCGGCCGCCGTTGAATTGGACGTTTAGCAGAATGCCCCGGCTAGCGTTCAGCGGCAACCTGCGGTGTTTTCAAAACAAGTCTGTACAAAAAACAACCAGCACGCGACAAGCCACGACGAACAAGGGCTGGAGCCATATGCGCTCACCTTATCCACAGGCCCGTCCACAGTCTTTGGGGGCAACTCCAAAAAGCGCAAAGCCCCGATCCACAAGGGATAGAGAGCATCGGTAAGACTTTTTTACTTGACCCGGGCACACCCCGCATGCAGACGCCCCAAAAAGGTGCAACCGTGGAAAATCCGCCAGATAGCCAGAGGCCAGTAATTACGCTGCCTGGAGCATTCTTTCCAGAGTTTAACCACAGACTTATCCACAGGTTAGTCATTATTTCCAGACGCTCTTTACACCCGTACAAACCTGTTGACAAATCGGCGCAACGGCTGCGCAAAAGCCGCTGGTCGAAAAATAACCACCAAGCTGGACACCTTGTAAATAAAGGGCTACAGCCAACTACTCCCACGTTACCCACAGCCACCTCCACAGCAAACGGGGACAAGTCAAAATGATGACAAAACAGGTAATTGCAGCGGCTTTATGTCGCGCTTTCACAGCGTTGTAATATTGTTTTCCACAATTTGCGGCGAGGGCGGGCGGGGTGGAATTGTCTGACAAAAAGACATGTGGGAGCGAGCCTGCTCGCGATGGGATCGACGCGGTGATTCAAACAAACCGCAGTGATGCCATCGCGAGCAGGCTCGCTCCCACACAGAGAGATGTGAAATGCCTGTTAATGCCCGCCCAAATAAGCGTTACGCACCTCCTCGTTACTCAGCAGTTCCTTGCCGGTGCCGGTCAGACGGATTTCACCGTTGACCATCACATAGGCCCGGTCCGACAACCGCAGGGCATGGTTGGCGTTCTGCTCCACCAGAAAGATGGTCATGCCAGTGCCTGCCAGCTCCCGCAGCGTGGCAAAAATCTGCTTCACCACAATCGGTGCCAACCCCAGGCTGGGCTCATCCAGCAACAGCAGCTTGGGCCGGCTCATCAGCGCTCGGGCAATGGCGAGCATTTGCTGTTCGCCACCCGACATGGTCATGGCCCGCTGATTGCGCCGCTCCAGGAGCCGGGGGAACAACTCGAACATGCGCTGCATGTCTTCGTCGGCATATTTGTCGCCAATGGGGATGGTGCCCATCAGCAGGTTTTCTTCCACCGACATGTCCGGAAACACGCGACGGCCTTCCGGCGACTGGGCGATACCGTTGGAGGCGATGTAGTGCGAGGACTTGTGGGTAATGTCCACCCCCTGGTAGATAATTTGCCCGCCGCTGGCCCGGGGCTGGCCAAAAATCGACATCAGCAACGTGGATTTACCCGCGCCGTTGGAGCCGATCAGGCTTACCGTTTCGCCCTCCTCAATATGCATCGAGACTTTTTTCAGGGCCTGGATCGGCCCGTAGTGAACGTCCAGTTCCTTGAGCTCGAGGATCGTGCCCGTCATATCAGCTCCTCTTCGTCTGCGCCAAGGTAGGCCGCAATCACTTTGGGGTCGTTGCGGATGGCCTCAGGCCCGCCTTCGGCAATCACGTTGCCGTGGTCGAGCACCACGATGTGATCGGAAATGCTCATGACCATGCCCATGTCGTGCTCGATCAACACCACCGTCAGGTCGTGTTCGTCGCGCAGCAGGCGGATCATCCCGCTCAACGCTTCGGTTTCCTGCGGGTTGAGGCCTGCCGCCGGTTCGTCCAGGCAGATGATTTGCGGCCGCGTACACATGGCCCGGGCAATCTCCAGGCGTCGCTGCTGGCCATAGGACAACTCACCGGCCAGGCGATTGGCACAGTCCACCAGGTCAACCACCTCCAGCCAGTAGAAGGCATGATCCAGCGCATCGCTTTCAGCCTTGCGATAGCCCTTGGTATTGAGGATGCCGGCGAGCATGTTGCGGTTGACCCACATATGCTGGGCCACCAGCAGGTTTTCCAATACCGACATTTCCTTGAACAGGCGGATATTCTGGAACGTGCGCGCCAGCCCCGAGCGGTTGACCAGATGTGTTCCGCCGAACATTTTGTAATACAGCCGGCTGGCAAACGCCTTGGGCGATACAAAGTCGCTCAGCCTGAACGGCTCCCCCAGTAGCTTGATCACGTTGGTACGAGTACCGCGGGCATTGAGTTCGATCCTGCCGCCGCTGGCTTTGTAAAAGCCGGTCAAGCAGTTGAACACTGTAGTTTTACCGGCACCGTTGGGGCCGATCAGGGCAAAGATCGAGTTGCGTTTGACCTTGAGGCTGACATCACTCAGGGCCTTGATCCCGCCAAAGTGCATCATCAGTTTGTCGACCGAGAGCACCACGTCGTCTTTTGACAATTCGCTCATGGCGCAACCCCCTTGCGTGGCGCAACTCCGACACGGCTGATGCGGATCAGGCCTCGCGGTCGCCAGATCATCATCAACACCATCAACACACCAAACAGCAGCACCCGGTACTCGGCAAAGCTGCGCAACAGTTCAGGAGCCACCGTCAGCACGAATGCGGCGATCACCACGCCCACTGTCGAGCCCATGCCGCCGAGCACCACAATGGCGAGGATCAGCGCCGACTCGAAGAAGGTGAACGAGGAAGGGTTAACAAAACCCTGGTAGCTGGCAAAGAACACCCCGGCCAGGCCAGCCGTGGAGGCACCAATGGTGAACGCCGACAGCTTGACCAGCACATGGTTGAGGCCCATGGAACGGCAGGCAATTTCGTCTTCGCGCAGCGCTTCCCAGGCGCGGCCGATCGGCATGCGGGTCAGGCGGTGCTTGATGTACAACACCAGCAGCACCACCAGAAACAGCACGATATAGATAAACAGGAACTTGATATTGGGGTTGTATTCCAGGCCGAAGAACTCATGAAATGGCACCCCGCCATCTTTCGCGCGCCGGCCGAACTCCAGGCCGAAAAAGGTCGGCGATGGCACCGGCATGCCATTTGGCCCGCCGGTAAACGACAGCCAGTTGTTGAGGATCAGACGGATGATTTCACCAAAGCCCAGGGTCACGATGGCCAGGTAGTCACCGTGCATGCGCAACACCGGAAACCCCAGAATGCATCCCGCCATCGCCGCCGCAATGGCCGCCAGCGGCAGCACCGTCCAGAAACCCAGCCCCAGGTATTGATAGCCCAGCGCCAGACCATAAGCGCCGATGGCATAGAACGCCACATACCCCAGGTCGAGCAACCCCGCCAGGCCGACCACGATATTCAGCCCCAGGCCCAGCAGCACGTAAATCAGCCCAAGGATGACCACGGTCAGAATGTATTTATTGGCGAAAAACGGAAACACGATGGCAATCACGATCAGCAACGGCACGATCCAGCGCAGCCGCGACTTGTAGTCCGGTGCCAGCACATGCACGCCCGAGCCTGTGGACTCAAAGCCCTGCAGGATTTTCAGCCCTTTGGCGGTCTGTAAAAACAGGCTCAGGGCAAAGCGCCCGACCATAACGATAGCCACCAGCCAGCCTACCCGGGCCGGTTGCAGGTTGAAGCTGTAACCGTCGAGCACCACCCCTACGATGGGCCCGAACACAATCAATGAAATCAACCCGGCCAGGATCGAGTCGACTACGCTTTTTTTGATATCAATCGGTTTATTAATGGCTACAGACATACTTACACCTTCGCCACGAGAGGACGACCCAGCAGGCCTTGAGGACGGAAAATCAGAATCAGCACCAGCAGTGAGAAACTGAATACATCCTTGTAATCCGAGTTAATCAACCCGGCAAAAAGCGACTCGGAAATACCCAGGATGATCCCGCCGAGCATGGCCCCCGGCAGTGAACCGATGCCGCCGAGCACCGCTGCGGTGAAGGCCTTGATCCCGATGATGAAACCGGCATAGAAGTCGAACGTGCCGTAGTTCATGGTAATCAGCACACCGGCCAGCGCGGCCATGGCGGCACCGATCACGAACACGTAGGAAATCACCCGGTCGGTATTGATCCCCAGGATCGACGCCATCTTGCGATCCTGCTGGGTGGCGCGGCACATGCGGCCCAGCTTGGTGTACTTGATGATGTAAGTAAGCAGGCCCATGCCCACAAAGGCGGCGAGCAGAATAAAGACTTTGGTGTAGGTCAGCTGTACGAAGCCTGAGCCGATATCGACCCGCCACGCCCCGCTAAGTAACGTCGGCACGCCCTGCTGACGTGAGCCTTGGGCGATTTGCACATAGTTCTGCAGGATAAGGGAGATACCAATGGCGCTAATCAGCGGCGCCAACCGTGTGGAATTGCGCAGCGGCTTGTAGGCCACGCGCTCGATCACCCAGCCATACACGCCCGTGACCACCACCGTAAAAATAAGGGTGCCCAACATCAACAACGGGAAGGATTCGATACCGAAGTATGCCAACAGAGCCAGACTGATCGCCGCGAGGTAAGCAGAGATCATGTACACCTCGCCGTGGGCGAAGTTGATCATGCCGATGATGCCGTAGACCATTGTGTAGCCGATGGCGATCAGGCCGTAGACAGACCCGAGGGTCAGGCCGTTCAGCAGTTGCTGTAGGAAAATACCATCCATAACGCAATCTCACGCACTGGAGCCTTTGCGCAGACGCAAGCCATCCACGCCGTCACAGGACAGCTTGGCTGGCAGGGTGTGCGCGACTCCTGGAAAAGAAGACAGGTGGTGCAGATCCATCCCTACCTGATGCCCGCCGAAGCTGGCATCAGGTAGGTGACTCATCTCACTTCTGTTTTTCCAGTTGGTGATATTTACCGTCTTTGTCCCACTGGTACATAACGTAGTCGGAGACTTTAAGGTCACCTTTGCTGTCCCAGGCTTTCTCACCCATCACGGTTTTAACCGGGTTGGCCTTGAGCCACTTGGCAGCATCTTCACCCTTGTTGGATTTGGCGCCGGCAAAGGCGTCAGCCAGGGCCTGGACCGAAGCATAGGCGTACAGGGTGTAGCCCTCTGGTTCGGTGCCAGCCTTACGGAACTCTTCAACCACCACCTTGCTGTCTGGCAACAGGCGCGGGTCGGCACCGAAGGTCATATAAACGCCGTCAACGTACTGCGGGCCGCCTGCGGTGGTAACCAGTTCGTCGGTGACCACACCATCATCGGACATGAACTTCACATCCTTGAGGCCTTGCTCACGCAGTTGGCGTACCAGCGGGCCGGCTTCCGGGTGCAGGCCACCGAAATACACCACGTCGGCCCCGTTGGAGCGGATTTTGGTCACCACGGCACTGAAGTCTTTTTCGCCTCGGGTCAGGCCTTCGTACAACACAGGGGTCACGCCGCGCTTGATCAGTTGCGCCTTGGTAGCGTCCGCCAGACCCTGGCCATAGGTGTCCTTGTCGTGCAGAACGGCCACTTTCTTGCCTTTGAGCACATCAACTATGTAATCCGCCGCCACAATGCCCTGCTGGTCATCACGACCACACATGCGGAACATCGCGCTCAGGCCACGCTCGGTCACCGCCGGGTTGGTGGAGCCAGGAGTGATCGCAATCACACCGGCATCGGCGTACACCTCAGACGCCGGAATGGTCGATGAAGAACAGAAGTGCCCTACTACACCGGCCACTTTGTCCTGGTCGACCAAACGGTTGGCGACGGCTACGGCCTGTTTCGGCTCGCAGGCATCGTCCCCGGCCACCAGAACGATCTTCTCGCCGTTGACCCCACCGGCGGCGTTGATCTTGTCTGCCGCTGCCTTGGCACCCTTCATGTACTGCTCGCCAAAAGCTGCGTTGGCGCCAGTCATCGGGCCGGCAACACCAATTTTCAGATCAGCCTGAACAAACGAAGAAACGCCCAATGCAGCTGCTACGGCGAGGGCCAGAAAACCTTTCTTGTAGAACGTCTGCGACATGAGGTGGTGCTCCTGAGGTTTTATTAGATGGCACTTCGACTTCACCTAAAGCGCTGAGCAAGCCGCGTGCCATTGGCTTTTTATTCTTAAAAAAGTCGTTCTATTGTTGTTATATCGACTGTTTCGAGCCCATTTTCATTGGGCGTGCAACCGTCTAAACCGAGGAAGGTAAAACCGCTATGTTTCTACAGGCGCCACCTGCCGCAGCCGGTATTGCAACCAGGTTGCCCCGGGTTGCGCAAACGTCCTGTAACCACTTGCGTCACCGAACTGCACACTCTCGGTGCAGGACTGCTACAGGCCGCACCACTTAAGGCTAGCCGCTGCCAGGCAAAACGTCGGGGCGCCCAGAAAAAAACCGCGTCAGATCACAATTCTTAAACATTGGCCGGCGTGATACAGCGAAAAACCGGCTTCGTATAAACAACTGCGCAACCCCGTGCCAGACAGCGGCCGCATCGGTGCAAAGGGGATTGGCAAGGCCTTGGCATCGCCACTGCACAAATAGTCGGCAAAGGCCTTGCCGACCACGCTGCCTGTGGTTACACCGCGACCGTTATAGCCGGTGACTGCCACCAAACCGGGCGCCGGTTCAAATAAGCGCATCAGATGATCGGGCGTAAATGCGATGCAGCCCGTCCAGGTGCATTCCCATTCCACGCCCTTGAGGTACGGGAAATAATGCTGCTGCACGCGGTCGGCCCAGGCCTTGAGAAACCACGCAGGCTTCTGATTGCCGTTGCCCAGGCTGCCGAGCAGTAAACGGCCGTCGGCATCGCGACGGATACTGCTCAATACCTGGCGGGTGTCCCACGACCCTTGGCCGCCTGGCAAGATTCGCGCTGCGCTGGCGTCGGTCAGAGGTTTGGAGGCGACCTGGTAGTAATAACCAGGGAAAAAGTTACGTCGTAAATCAGTCCATTCGCCTTCAGTGTAGGCATTGGACGCCAGCACCACCTGCTCTGCACTTACCGCACCGTGGGCCGTTTGCACTGACCAGCGTGGGCCTTGGCGTTCAAGTCCGGTGACCGGGGAATGATCGAACAGCTGCCCGCCCAGATCACAGGCTGCCTTGGCCAGGCCCGAGGTGTAGGCCATAGGGTTGAGGGTGCCGGCGCGACGGTCGAGCAAGGCGGCGGCGATTTTTGTGGTGCCGGTAGCGGCTTCGCAGGCGGCGCCGGTGAGCAGTTCAACCGGGGCGCCACGGCGCTTCCATTGTTCTTCACGGCTGCGCAAATCGGCTTCGCCACGGGCATTATGGGCCATGTGCAGGGTGCCTTCACGGCGCAACTGGCAGTCGATGCGGTATTTGTCGATCAGGCTGAACACCAGTCCCGGGGCGGCACCGAGCATGCGGTTGAGCTGGCTGCCGACAGCCTCGCCGAAACCGGCTTCGATATCGTCGGGCGGTATCCACATCCCGGCATTAACCAATCCTACGTTGCGGCCTGAGCCGCCATGACCGGTGCGATAGGCTTCGAGCACACAGACACTTTTGCCCTGCTCGAGCAAATGGATGGCGGCGGACAAACCGGTGATGCCGGCACCGATCACACACACATCAACGCTCAACTCGCCCTTGAAGGTTCGCGCTTGGGGGCGTTGGGGGGTAAGGGTTTCCCACAGACATTGTTCTTGTAAAGGCATTGCCAAGCTCCAGAAATGAAACCCAACCAAAATCAAAGCCCCTCACCCTGGCCCTCTCCCGGAGGGAGAGGGGACTAAAGGCAAAAGCAGATCAGCTCCCTCTCCCTCCGGGAGAGGGTTGGGGGTGAGGGCTTGCATCACCTCAATCGAACGTAATCCCTTGCGCCAACGGCAATTCCAGCGAGTAGTTGACGGTATTGGTCTGCCGGCGCATATATCCACGCCATGCATCTGACCCCGACTCGCGACCGCCTCCGGTTTCTTTCTCACCACCAAAGGCACCCCCGATTTCCGCACCGCTGGGCCCGATATTGACGTTGGCAATCCCGCAATCACTGCCAGTGGCCGACATGAATTGCTCGGCCTCGCGCACATCGGTGGTGAATATGCACGATGACAGCCCCTGCGGCACCGCGTTGTTCAGGCGCAAGGCCTCGGCAAAGTCGCTGTAACCGACCACATACAAAATCGGCGCGAAGGTCTCGCTGCACACCACGTCGCTTTGCTCGGGCATTTCCACAATCGCCGGGGCCACGTAGTAAGCGCCAGGGTACTGGCCCGCCAATTGCCGCTCGCCACCAAATACCCGCCCGCCTTCGCTAAGGGCCTGCTCCAGCGCATCACGCATGTTTTCAAAGCTGCTTTTGTCGATCAGCGGCCCCACCAGATTGCCTTCCAGCGGATGACCGATACGCACTTTTGAATAGGCCGCCTTGAGCCGGGTGACAATTTCTTCCTTGACCGAGTCGTGGGCAATCAGCCGGCGCAGGCTGGTGCAGCGCTGCCCGGCAGTACCGACAGCACTGAACAGGATGGCACGCACGGCCATGTCCAGGTCGGCACTCGGCGCCAAAATCATCGCATTGTTGCCGCCCAGCTCCAGAATACTGCGGGCAAAGCGTGCGGCGATTTTAGGTGCCACTTCGCGGCCCATGCGCGTGCTGCCGGTGGCACTGATCAGCGCGACTCGCGGATCGTCAACCAGGGCTTCGCCCGCTTCACGACCACCAATCACCACCTGGGCCAGGTACTTGGGCGCGCCCTCAAACGAGCTCAACACACGATCAAACAAGGCCTGACAGGCCAGCGCCGTCAGCGGGGTTTTTTCCGATGGTTTCCAGATCACCGCGTTGCCGCATACCAGCGCCAACGCGGTATTCCACGCCCACACGGCCACCGGAAAGTTGAATGCGCTGATCACACCCACCACACCCAGCGGGTGCCAGGTTTCACGCATATGGTGGCCTGGTCGCTCCGAGGCGATGGTCAAGCCGTAGAGCTGACGCGACAGGCCAACTGCAAAGTCGCAGATGTCGATCATTTCCTGCACTTCGCCCAACCCTTCCTGGGTGATCTTGCCCGCTTCCCATGACACCAGCTCGCCCAGATCGGCCTTGTACTCACGCAGCAAATCGCCGAACTGGCGCACCAGTTCCCCACGACGCGGGGCAGGCACCTTGCGCCATGCCTCGAATGCGTGTTCGGCGCGGGTCACGTGCTGCTCGGCCTCGGCAGCCCCTTTCCAGTGCACCGCACCGATCTGGCTACCGTCAATCGGCGTATACACCGGCTGATTGCCCTGCTGGTACAGCGCGGGGTTCACACCAAGACGATCCAGTAATGCAGCAACCATTGAAGGCACTCCTTGAGCTTTAAAAAATGATTCACAGGCCTTTAGTTGTAGCTGGCTGGCATGGCGGCAACAAACGACCTTTAAGCGAGATATCATTCCGAAAATTCATGCTGCACTGGTAACGTTGCCTGACAACAACAATCAGAGGCCTTCTATGCTCAACAAGCGCCATCTACCTTCGATCACGGCGTTGCAGTGTTTTGAAGCGGTGACCCGTCATCTGAGTTTCACCCGTGCGGCCGAAGAGCTGAATCTGACCCAGAGCGCGGTCAGCAAACAGGTCGCACAGCTCGAGGAGCTGTTGCAGCACTTGCTGTTTCGCCGGGTGCGCCGCCGTTTGCAACTGACGCCTGCAGGGGATTTGTATCTGGTAGAAGTCCGAAAAATCCTGACCCAAGTAGAGATGTCGACCCACACCCTGCGTTCCTATGGCGGCGAAACAGAAGTGCTACGGGTCTCCACCCCTTCCACTTTTGGCGCCCGCTGGCTGGTGCCGCGCCTCAAAGGTTGGGGCATACGCCATCCGCATATTCATCTGGATCTGTGCAATGAGCAGCAAGGCGACGATTTGCTGCAAGGGCGCAGCGATCTGGCGTTTTACTTCGGCCAGGGCTCACGGCCCGGCACCGAGAGCCTGAAGCTGTTCAGTGAAGAACTGGTCGCCGTATGTTCGCCAGCAAGCTTGCCGGGCACGGCACTGACCGACCCGACCCAACTCACAGGTCTGGTGTTGCTGCAGAACGCTTCGCGGCCACAGGCCTGGCACGAGTGGTTTGAGCATCAGGGGTTTCATACCGATCACAGCTACCATGGGCCGCGCTTCGACACCTTCTACATGTGCATCCGCGCAGCCCAGGTTGGCTGTGGCGTGGCACTGCTGCCGAGGTTCCTGGTGGAAGAGGAATTGGCCGACGGCAAACTGGTCATCGCCTGGCAGCACTTGATGCCGAGCCGCGATGCCTACTACCTGGCCTATCCTGAACATACGGCAGGCGTACCCAAGGTAAAGGCATTCGTGAGCTGGTTCATGGAGCAGCTGGATGCGCGATAACACCTGTGGGAGCGGGCAGAAACAGGCCACGACCACAAAAACCGCTGGCAAAACCGCCTGCAGATATGCGCCACTAGCGCCATTCATTGAAAAAGCTGAACGCCGTGGCTATCAGGCACGGGCAGCATGGAGATTGCCGCTATGAGCGAGAGTGTATTTGCCGATCGCATCGTGCAGAACCTGCTCGACACCGACTTCTACAAATTGACCATGATGCAGGCGGTGCTGCACAACTACCCCAACGTCGAAGTCGAATGGGAATTCCGCTGCCGCAACAGTGAGGATCTGCGCCCATACCTCAACGAAATTCGTCACCAGATCGAACGCCTGTGCGAACTGAGCATGACTCAGGACCAGCTGGGGTTTCTGGAACGCATCACCTTTATGAAGCCCGACTTCATCCGCTTTTTGGGGCTGTTTCGCTTCAATATGCGCTATGTACACACCGGCATCGAAAACGGCGAACTGGTTATCCGCCTGCGCGGGCCGTGGCTGCATGTGATCCTGTTTGAAGTGCCGTTACTGGCGATTGTCAGCGAAGTACGCAACCGTTCGCGCTATGCCGATACCGTGCTGTCACAGGCCCGGGAGCAGCTGTATCGCAAGTTTGACTGGCTGCAGGCCAATGCCAGCGCTGAAGAGTTGTCTGAACTGCAAGTCGCCGATTTCGGCACTCGTCGACGGTTTTCGTACCGCGTGCAAGAAGAAGTCGTCAGTGTGCTCAAGCACGACTTCCCCGGGCGTTTTGTCGGCACCAGCAACGTCAACCTGTCCCGCGAGCTGGACATGAAGCCGCTGGGGACCATGGCCCACGAATGGATCATGGCCCACCAGCAACTGGGCCCACGGCTGATCGACAGCCAGAGTGCCGCGCTCGACTGCTGGGTGCGCGAGTACCGCGGCTTGCTGGGCATCGCGCTGACGGACTGCATTACTACCGATGCCTTCCTGAAAGATTTCGATCTGTACTTTGCCAAGCTGTTCGACGGCCTGCGCCACGACTCCGGCGACCCTGTGGTGTGGGCCGAAAAATGCATAGCTCATTACCACAAGCTGGGCATCGACCCCATGAGCAAGACTCTGGTGTTCTCCGACAGCCTGACCCTGCCCCGGGCGCTGGAGATTTTCCGGTCACTGCGCGGCCGGATCAACGTCAGCTTCGGTATCGGGACTAACCTGACCTGCGACATTCCGGGGGTTGAGCCAATGAGCATCGTGCTTAAAATGAACGCCTGCAATGGCTCGCCGGTGGCCAAGATTTCCGATGAACCGGGCAAGACCCATTGCTCCGACCCCAATTTCGCCGCCTATTTACGCCACGTTTTCCAAGTTCCTGAACATTCTCCCAAGGAGTGAATCATGCAGGCCGTACAGCGTCAGATTGCTGCAGACCTCAAGGTCCAGCCGCCGTTCAAAGACACCGCAGCCCTTGAGGCCGAGATTGCCCGGCGTATCACTTTCATTCAGTGCTGCCTGCACAACGCCAGGCTCAAGACCTTGGTACTGGGCATCAGCGGCGGGGTCGACTCCCTGACCGCAGGCCTGATGGCACAACGTGCGGTGCAGCAATTGCGCGAACAGACCGGTGACCAGGCCTATCGCTTTATTGCCGTGCGCCTGCCTTACGGTGTGCAGCATGACGAAGCGGACGCCACGGCGGCGGTCGACTTTATCAACCCGGACGAGCGCCAGACCGTGAACATCGGCCCTGCGGTCAAGGCCCTGGCGGCTGAAGTGACCGCGTTTGAAGGCAAGCCTGCTGCCACCGTGGACTTTGTACTGGGTAACACCAAGGCGCGTATGCGCATGGTGGCGCAATACACTATTGCCGGGGCGACTGGCGGGCTGGTGATCGGCACCGACCATGCGGCGGAAGCGGTGATGGGCTTCTTCACCAAGTTCGGTGATGGTTCCTGTGATCTGGCGCCGCTCAGCGGGCTGGTGAAAAATCAGGTGCGGGCCATTGCGCGGCATTTTGGTGCGCCGGAATCGCTGGTGGAGAAAGTCCCGACTGCCGACCTCGAAGACCTGGAGCCCGGCAAACCGGACGAAGCGTCCCACGGCGTGACCTATGCCGAGATCGATGCCTTTTTGCATGGCGAGCCGGTGAGCGAAGAAGCGTTCAATATCATCTGCAAGACGTACGAAAAGACCCACCACAAGCGTGAGATGCCGTTCGCGCCTTGAGCCCGTGCGTACCTCTCCCGGAGGGAGAGGGAGCAGACCGCACGCGGTTTCAAGAACACCATCAATCCGTCCCCTCTCCCTCCGGGAGAGGGCTAGGGTGAGGGGCTTTTTCCTTCCCGGAAAAAACGGAATGAACCCCGCAATTTTTTTCGCTTGTGGCCACAACGGCCAAAGGCTTTGATAGACGTCTATTTCGTCGCCAGAGCCCTGCCCCATGCCTGCTTTCGATGCTTTGTTCTCCCTTGTCGATTCCGTGCTCGGCCAACCGGCCACCGCCTGGTTGCGTGAGCATGTCGAAGTGCCTGAAGGGCTGCTGCGCTTCAACTGGCATAAACAGGCACTGCACCGGGTGTGGCTCGCCGAAGCACTGAACCTGTGCCTGCTGCACAAACTGGTTGAAGCCGTGCCTGAGGGCCGGCGCTATGTTGAAGAACAGGCACAGCATGGCCGCAAGGTAGTGTTCGACCATGGCGCCCTCCGTACGGTGGACTGGCCTGCCAACGGCGAACTGCCCCGCGGCCGCCAGGCATTTGCCCGTTTGCTGGAGCCACTGGGCTTTACCGATGTGCGAACCTACCCGCTGACCAAGCTGAACATGACCGGCTGGGGCTACAGACAAATGGATCTGCCCGAAGACATCGCCCAGTTCTTTGTCTCGGAACTGCACCCCGGCCGCTTCAGCGAGGCTTTTCAACAGGCCGTCAGCCGCGTGGTCGGTTCCAGCCTTGACCCGCTGCAGGCCCAACACCACAGCATCCTCAAGACCCTGAGCCTAACCCGCCACTGCAGCCTGAGCCAGGCGCAGGCCCTGTTGCCAGGGCTGTATCAAGCATTCGGCCGGCAGCATGGCGTGGTACAGGAAACGGACTACCACTGCCTGCTCGCTGAAAGCGCCGAGATGGCCTGGATCGCAACCGAGGGCAACAGCTTCAACCATCTGACCGATCGCGTGCCGGACCTCGAAGCCTGTGTGGCGCAACAACGTGACTTACAACGGCCCATGAAAGACAGCATCGAAGTGTCCGCCTCGGGGCGGGTGATGCAAACCGCCTATCGCGCCAGCACGGTCAGCCGCGGCCTGGTCGATGCTGCCGGGGTGTACCGCGAGCACGCAGTGCCGGGGTCATTTGTGGAGTTCATCCAACGCAAGATCGACCCTGATACCGGCCGCATCGATCTGAACTTCGACAGCAGCAACGCCCAGGGCATTTTCAAGATGACCGACTCCAGGGCCTGAACGCAAACAGCCCTGACGGCGCAGGGCACGTCAGGGCTGTTAAGGGCTTGGGTGGTGTTATTTAAGAACCACAGCGCCTTTCATCATCGAGTTGTGGCCCGGGAAGGTGCAGAAGAATTCATATTCTTCGCCCGCTTTCAGCTTGGCCACATCGAAGGTCACGGAATCTTTCTCACCGGCGCCAATCACTTTGGTGTGGGCGATGATGCGCTCATCACCGTCCTTGAGATAGTTTTTGTCCAGGCCAGCGGCAATGCCGTCGGTAGAAACTGCCTGCATGTCTGCCTTTTTGCTCAAGACCCAGTTATGACCCATGACGTTTTTCGGCAGATTGCCGGAGTGCGTCAGGTTAACGGTGAAGGTCTTGCAGGATTTGTCGATGACGATCTCTTTGGTGTTGTAAGACATTTGGTCAGTCGAATCGACAGTTACAGCGCACTCAGCCGCCAGCAAATGGCCGCTGGCCAGAGTCAAAAGGGATACCGCAACAACTTTGGCAAACATGGTGTATCTCCAAGGCAGGGTATGGGGAAGCAAAAATCTGTATACAGATTGCCTGAAAATTGTATCGATTCATATGATCTGCGTCATGGTCTATCGCCACAATCGACACAATCCATCCCAGAATGGACTTCAGGCTTATAACCTTAGGCCATCATTTTGAATTTTGGGGGAATAAGTAACTAGATTTAATCCACAACCGGCTTTTGCGTGGGTGTAGAGTCGTATTTTTAGCGCAATGTGCAACCTTGCAAAAACCCAGCTAACGGCTAAGCACTAATACAGGGCAGAATACGCGCCGCTCAACCTCACCTTCGACCCCAAGAGGATCGCCCATGGCCAAACCAAACTATAACTTCGCTAAGCGTCAAAGAGACTTGGCTAAAGAGCAGAAGAAAGAGGAAAAGGCTGCCCGCAAGAAAGCGGCTGCTGAAGGCGGTACTGTTGATACCGAGCTGGACCACGAAGTCGACAGCGAAAGTGAAGACGCCGCAGAAGATACCGGCGCACCAGAAGACAAAGCTCCAACTGCTTGACCCCCTCGGCCCGGTTATCCACAACCCGGCCCACAGGATCTGTGATCAGGATCAGCAGCCCGCCTGCTGATCCTCGCAGTTAGCCTGAACGCCCTCAGACGCTTCCAACCTCATTCCCTTACTCCGCGACAGCAAACAGCCTACAAACCCGTGGCAGGCCTCTCAGCGCGCAGAAAGCACAACGCCAGCCCTAAGGCTGGCGTTGAAGTACTGCAATTTACGCAAAACCGTAGCAGCTGCCGAAGGAACACTGCAACCTGTCTCTTATACACATCT
>NZ_JASJWL010000046.1:0-39800 GCF_035019225.1 Pseudomonas sp. CCC4.1
TGTTTTTTTTTTTTTCCCTCCTCCATTTCACAACACTGGCGCGGTCGCGCGCCCCGGGCGCGGTTGGCGGCCGCCCCCCCCCCCCCCCGCTCCCACAATAGGGCTTGACCTGCAACAGAGTATCTACGGGTTGGATCTCCACTGTCTTACCCCCAAAAACGACTAAGCCCGGCCAAGGCCGGGCTGGAGTGCCTGGTTCAGGTGTTAGCTGAAATGGGCGCCGTGAGTGCGATCGTAGCCATCAGCAGCGAAGGTGTCCGATTTGGTACGGCTGAAACCGTCTTCTGCAAAGATGGCCGAGCCGGTTTTGTCGTAGCCGTCCTCTGCAAACGTAGCCGAACCTGTGCGGTCATAACCGTCAGCAGCAACTGCAGCAGAACCTGTACGGCTGTAGCCATCTTCAGCAAAGCTCGACGAATGGGTTTTATCGAAACCATCGGCGGCAAAAGCGTTGAAGGCCAGGGCAGAAAAAGCAGCAGCGAGGATAAGTTTGGTTTTCATGATAAAGCTCCTTGTTTCGTGTTTGGGGTGTTCAGTGGGTATGGGTTTAAGACTACGCCGATTAATTCGATTAAAAAGCGCAAAAAAAAGCGCTAAAGAATCGATTAATTCGATGTGTACGCCGACGCAAAGCCAGGCTTCTGACGCTGTCCGGCTCCCTGTGGGGCGGCACACATGTTCTGCCGGCCATAGAGGTGTTGCTGAGATTGATAGTGGGCTAACAGAATTAACTGACTATTAATTCAAATAAATCGCACTCACAGACAGGCTTTCATCAGTCCATTACCCATTTTTTGCTGCGCGAGCACCAGTCTTCAGCCGGCAAAAAAGCCGATATCAAAACGGCTTTGCACCCCTCGAAAACTGGAGCTTTGACCGAATGAACAAACTTCCTCAGATCACCCTGGCGTTTTGGGTGATGAAAATTTGCGCCACAACCTTGGGCGAAACCGCCGGCGACTTGCTGTCGATGACTCTCAATGTGGGCTATGCCATCAGCTCGATGATCCTGATCAGCGTGTTCGTGCTGACCTTATTGACTCAGCTGTTCTCCAAAACCTACAACCCCGTGCTGTATTGGCTGGTTATTCTGTCCACCAGCACGGCCGGCACCACCCTGTCGGACTTTATGGATCGCACGCTGGGCCTGGGCTATGCCACTGGCTCGCTGATTCTGGTGTCGATGCTGATCGCGATATTCGCGTTATGGAAATGGAGCGGCGAGTCACTCAATGTCAGCCAGGTGCAGAGCCGGCGTGGCGAGATGTTCTACTGGATGGCGATTCTGTTCTCCAACACCCTGGGAACCGCCTTGGGTGACTACCTGGCGGATGATTCGGGGCTGGGCTTTGCTGGCGGCGCACTGTTTATCGGGGCGACCATCGGGGTCGTGGTACTGGCACGTTACTTCAGCAAAATTTCGTCGGTGCTGCTGTTCTGGATCGCATTCGTGCTGACACGCCCGTTTGGCGCAACCCTGGGCGACTTTCTGACCAAACCCCTGGACAAGGGTGGGCTGGACTTCGGCACCATCGGCTCTTCGCTGGTATTGGCGGGGATATTGGTGGCCATGATCGCCGGGGCGGCGTATCTGAAAAACAAACAAACCCAGCCTGGGGTGGCTGAGCTGTCCTGACCGTAAACCGGTATGGTGGGAGCGAGCCTGCTCGCGAAGTTTATTCGCGAGCAGGCTCGCTCCCACGAGTGTTACTGCGCGATCAGTCAGTCTCGATGCGCGAGTGCTTGCGGGTGTCTTTCATGGTGGCGTACACCGCCAGCGAGCAGGCAATACAAGCTGTCACGTACCAGTAGTAACCGGTTTCCATACCTGCACTCTTGAACCACAGAGCGATGTATTCAGCTGTACCGCCGAAGATCGACACGGTCAGTGCGTAAGGCAAACCAACACCCAGTGCGCGAATTTCCGTGGGAAACAGTTCCGCTTTCACCACGGCGTTGATCGAGGTGTAGCCACTGACAATAATCAGCGCGGCCATGATCAGGAAGAACGCACCCCACCAGGTGGTAATGGTGTGCAGGGTGGTCAGGATCGGTACGGTAAACAGGGTACCCAGTACACCGAAGGCGATCAGGATCGGACGACGGCCGATCTTGTCGGAAAGCGCGCCCACCAGCGGCTGAATGCACATGAACAGAAACAGCGTGGCGGCCGAGATGGTGGTGGAATCCGAGATGCTCATGCCCACCGTGTTCACCAGGTACTTCTGCATATAGGTGGTGTAGGTGTAGAAAGCCAGCGTGCCGCCCATGGTCAGGCCAACTACGGTCATCAGCTCTTTGGGGTGGCGCAGCAGGGTGCGCATGGCGCTTTCTTTAGGCTTGACCCTGGTTTTTTTGAACGACTCGGTTTCTTCCATGCCTCGACGCAGATACAGCGCGACCACGGCACACAGGGCGCCGATCACGAACGGTACGCGCCAGCCCCAGCTGTACAGTTGCTCTTCGGTGAGGGTCTGTTGCAGCACGATCAGCACGCCCAAAGCGATAAGCTGCCCCGAGATCAGGGTTACATACTGGAAGCTCGAGAAGAAACCGCGACGTTCCTTGGTCGCCATTTCACTCAGGTAAGTGGCCGAGGTACCGTATTCGCCACCCACCGACAGGCCCTGCAGCAAGCGGGCGAAGACCAGCAGGATAGGTGCCCACACGCCGATGGTTTCGTAACCCGGCGACAGGGCAATTACCAGCGAACCGAAGCACATCAACAAGACCGAAGCCATCAGCGCGGCCTTGCGGCCTTTGCGATCCGCGTACAGGCCCATTAGCCAGCCGCCGATCGGGCGCATCAAAAAGCCCACGGCGAAGATCGCGGCGGTGTTGAGCAGTTGTGCGGTGGTGTCGCCCTTGGGGAAGAAGGCCTTGGCGAAGTACAGCGAAAACGCGGCGTAAACGTACCAGTCGTACCACTCGACCATATTGCCGACGGAACCGCTGAAAATCGATTTGATACGGCTGGAGGTGGTCTTTTCTTTAGGCGCCGCAGACACGGCCCCGGCAGGCAGGGTGCTGGAGTTATCCATTGAATGGATCCTTCTTTCATTGTTTTTTTATAGCGCGTCAAAACGCGAGCTTGCTGGGCTATAGCAGAACTTGTGCCAACGCTTGAGACCACGGTTTACATGGCTTGCGGGAGATGGGTAGGCGGGAATCCGCTGATTTTCAGCGTTGCAATAAGCGGAAATCCGCCGACAGGCACATGCAGGTATGACTGACGCCACACATCAGCCCCCTCTCCCTGCGGGAGAGGGCCGGGGTGAGGGGCAAACCCTCAGCACAGGCTCAAGGTCGAGCGCTGATCTGCTTCTGCAGGTTCTGCATCTGGCTTTGCAGGGTGTTGATGTTGCGCGTCATCTGGGCACGGAACACATCGAACTCGGCAGCATTGGCACCTTGAGCTGGTGCGGGGCGGTTCTCAAGTTCGCTTTTGAGCACGATCATATCCTGCTCCAGGCGCTCCACCGCCGCGCCCGGGTTGCCCTGTTTCTTCAAGGCCGCCACATCCGTGGCCTGTTGGGCGACACCTGCCTTGAGCGTGGCCAGTTCAGTACCCAGACTCTTGATATCGGCTTCGAGCCTGGCCTGGCTTTCTTTCTGGGCAGTCACTTGCATCAACATCGCGGCATTGATTTGCTCAAAGCGCTGATCCAGATCCCCCTGCTGCCCCGCCACCAGCCCTTGCTGACGCTTGCTCTGCTCAAGCAGCTGTTCTTCTAGCTGCTTGATCTGCAACTTCAAGGCTTCGCTGCCATTGTTGATTGTCGATTCACTGGCAACCACCTTGCCGGATATGGCCTGCAGGCGCCCGGCTGCCTCTTCGCTGATACGGGCAAAGCTCTCCTGGGTGGCCACCAACTGCTGCTCCATCAGCGAAATCTGCTGGAAGCTCCACCAGCCCAGCCCGCCAACGGCCACCAGCAAGGCGCAGATCATGGCCCACAAAGGCCCGGTACTCGGACCCTTGACCTTGATCACCGGGGTATTGCGCGAATACACCGTAGTGCGCTCACGGGCACCAAAGCTGGACGCCGGTTCGTCATGGTCATCGGTATCGGCGCGAAGGGTCGGCACATTGTCAAAGTCGTCGCGGGCATCGTTACGCATCGTAAACCTTTAAAAATGGCGGCAAGCGGTCAGCGGTAAGGGGATTCCTGAGCTTTCCACCAACCACAGAATTCATCAAGCGCGGACCACAGACTCACCTTGGGATCGTAGTCGAGGTAGTGCCGGGCGCGGCTGATGTCGAGGGTAAAGTCTTTATCCATGATCTGCACCCCCAAACGCGAGAGTGACGGTTCGGGCTGCCCCGGCCATAACTTGCAGGCAGCTTCGTTAAGCGCGCCACGGCTGTAGGCCGTGGCGTAACCACGATAACGGGTCACTTGCGGCACGTTCATCTGGCGCATCACATAATTGACCACATCCCAATACGGTATCGGCGTGCCATTACTGATGTTGTAGGCCCTGCCCAACGCCGCTGCACTGCTCAACAGGCTGCTCATCAGCGCTTCGTTGAGGTTTTGCATACTGGTGAAATCGACCTTGTTCAAACCGTTGCCAACAATGGCCAGACGACCTTTGCGCTGCTGTTTGATCAATCGCGGGAAGAGGCTCATGTCCCCTGCCCCCGTCACAAAACGCGGGCGCAGGGCAATCACTTCAAGGCCAAACTCCTGGGCACCGAACACCTTCTGCTCCGCCAGGTTTTTAGTGGCGGCAAAAGGGTGCCTGAAGCGCTTGGGCAACTGTTCTTCGGTCAGGTCGGTGTGGTTGCGACCATCGAAGTACAACGCTGCCGATGACAAATGCACCAGACGCCGCACCCGCTGTTTCAGACAGGCTTCAACTACGTTTTCAGTCACCAGCACGTTGTCGCGGTGGAAGTCCTGGTAGCGCCCCCAGGCACCCACATGCCCCGCACAATGCACCACCGCATCGACATCCACGCACAAGTCGCGCACCAGCAGGCCATCGGTCAAATCACCCGGGATAAATTCAGCGCCGCGTCGTACCAGGTGTTCGACACCTTCGGCCCGACGCCCGCTGACCCGTACGTCAAAGCCCTGCTCCAGGGCAAAACGCGCAAAGCGTCCGCCAATGAAGCCGCTTGCGCCGGTGACCAGAATCTTCATCAATCACTCCAAATGCTGTAATTCGTGCTGCTTGCTCTTTAAACGCCGGTTATCAGGCCAAAGGCACTAACCAACGGGCTGCCGAACGAGATAAATGTTCGGTCAGTTGCCCCAGCAGTTGTCCGCCATTGCGCCAATGATGCCAGTACAATGGCACGTCGATGGGTTTATCTGGCAAAAGCTCCACCAGGCGGCCATTTTCCAGTTGTTCGCGCACTTGCAGCTCAGGCACCAGCCCCCACCCCAGGCCGGCCTCAGCCAAACGGATAAAGCCTTCGGAAGATGGGCATAAATGGTGCTCAAAACCGCCATCCACACCCAGCGAAGCCAGGTAGCGATGTTGCAGAAAATCATCCGGGCCGAACACCAGCGCAGGGGTCTTGGGCAACTGCGCAGCGCTGACGCCATCCGGAAAATGCCGTGCAATAAACTCTGGGCTGGCCAGCGCCCGGTAACGCATGGCGCCCAGCAGCACACTGCGGGCCCCGGCGACCGGCCGTTCACTGGCACACAGGCAGGCAGCCACTTCACCGGCGCGCATGCGCTTGAGGCCAACGGTCTGATCCTCAACCACAAGGTCTAGCAACAGGTGCTGCTCGGCGCAAAAATCCCCCACGGCCGGCGCCCACCAGGTGGCCAGGCTGTCGGCATTCAAGGCGATGCGCAGGCGCTCGGGCAAACCTTCATCGTCCAGCGCCGGCACCGCACTTTGCAAGTCACGCTCCAGCAAACGCACTTGCTGTACATGGTTGAGCAGGCGCCGGCCGATTTCGGTCGGGCTTGGCGGCGTCGCGCGTACCAGCACCGGCTGGCCGATACGGGCTTCAAGCAATTTGATGCGCTGGGAGATGGCCGATTGGGACAGCCCAAGCACCTGCGCCGCCCGTTCAAAACCGGCCTGTTCCACAACGGCGGCCAGGGCCGAGAGCAACTTATAGTCGAACATCAGTTTTCCTAATGAGCGATCAGCAATATTGGTTTTTCTTATACATCCAAGGGCAGGAGAATAGCCAGCAGCAACCCCGCCTGCAGTACAACGAGTAATCCTTATGTGGCAAAGCTACCTTAATGGCCTGTTGGTCGCGTTCGGCCTGATTATGGCCATCGGCACCCAGAATGCCTTTGTGCTGGCGCAAAGCCTGCGCCGTGAACACCACCTGCCCGTGGCGGCATTTTGCGTAGTGTGCGATGCCCTGCTGGTGGCGGCCGGGGTGTTTGGCCTGGCGACCCTTCTGGCGCAAAACCCGCTATTACTCAGTGTTGCGCGCTGGGGCGGGGCGGTGTTCTTACTCTGGTACGGCACCCAGGCACTGCGCCGGGCGTTTTCCACATCGAGCCTTGAGCATTCTGCCAGCCAGACTGCTCGCTCGCTCAAGGCAGTGATGCTCAGCGCACTGGCCGTCACCCTGCTCAACCCCCACGTTTACCTTGATACAGTGTTGCTGATCGGTTCCCTTGGCGCCCAGCAAAGCGTGCCCGGCGCTTATGTGGTGGGCGCGGCCAGTGCTTCGCTGATGTGGTTTTTCACCCTGGCGCTGGGTGCGGCCTGGCTTGCACCGTGGCTGGCACAGCCAAACACCTGGCGGATCCTGGACTTGCTGGTAGCGGTGATGATGTATGCAGTGGCGCTGCAGTTAATTGTTTCGGGCTGAGCATAACCCTGTTCCCACAGGCAAAAAAAAATAGTCCCACATGTGCTGAAACGTCTATCCCACACAGTTGTCGCGTGGTTATGCCGTCACCCCGGTGCTATGATCCTGACCCTGCGCCGCAAAGAGTAAAAACTCATCGGCGCGTGTTTGGCCGCCCGTGATCGGCCTTGCGCTCATCGCAACTGACCTGATTAGGAGAATCATCATGGCTTTCGAATTGCCGCCGCTGCCGTACGCACACGATGCCCTGCAGCCGCACATCTCCAAAGAAACCCTGGAGTTTCACCACGACAAGCACCACAACACCTACGTCGTGAACCTGAACAACCTGGTGCCAGGCACCGAGTTCGAAGGCAAAACCCTGGAAGAGATCGTCAAAACCTCTTCGGGCGGTATCTTCAACAACGCCGCTCAGGTCTGGAACCACACCTTCTACTGGAACTGCCTGGCGCCAAACGCCGGCGGCCAACCGACTGGCGCGCTGGCTGATGCCATCAACGCTGCCTTCGGTTCGTTCGACAAGTTCAAAGAAGAATTCAGCAAGACTTCCATCGGCACCTTCGGCTCCGGCTGGGGCTGGCTGGTGAAGAAAGCTGACGGTTCCCTGGCCCTGGCCAGCACCATCGGCGCCGGCAACCCGCTGACCAGCGGCGACACCCCGCTGCTGACCTGCGACGTTTGGGAACACGCCTACTACATCGACTACCGCAACGTGCGTCCGAAGTATGTAGAAGCGTTCTGGAACCTCGTTAACTGGAAGTTCGTTGCTGAGCAGTTCGAAGGCAAACCCTTCACTGCCTAAGTCTCGCTCCAGATAAAAAAACCCGGCATTGCCGGGTTTTTTTTGGCTTGCTAAAAAGCCCATCCAATCCGGGCCAGCTAGTATGAAAGCGGCGGGAATTTTTCAGGCTGCGCCTCAAGTTCAAGGTGAAGATACCGACACAGTAGCCGTTACAAGCGCTGCACATTGGTCACTTGCACTCTGGCAAAAAATCGTTCACATACAAGGCCACAGGCATTAATGGCAGGAACAGGGAATAGCGCTTTGAAGCGGCAATTCAAAAACAGCTTGTCACTCAAGTTGCTCCGCATCGTGCTGCTTTCAGCAGTGGTCGTTGGAGGCGTGCTGAGCTGCGCACAGATCGTGTTCGACGCCTACAAAGTCCGACAAGCCGTTACGGCAGATGCCGAACGAATCCTCGACATGTTTCGCGACCCCTCAACCCAGGCGCTTTACAGCCTGGATCGCGATATGGCCATGCAGGTTATCGAAGGTCTGTTCCAGGATCCGGCGGTGCGCAAGGCTGCCATCGGCCATCCCAATGAAGCGCCGCTGGCCGAAAAAAACCGCGAGTTGCAAAGCTCATCGAGCCGCTGGGTGACCGACCTGATACTGGGTCAGGAGCACAGGTTCCGCATTCCGCTGGTTGGCCAAGGCCCATACAGCGAGTACTACGGCGACCTGAGCATCACCCTCGACACCGCAACTTACGGTCAGGGCCTGTTGACCGATTCGGCGGTGATGCTGTTTTCCGGCCTGTTGCGCGCTCTGCTCATGGGGCTGGTGTTGTATCTGGTCTATCACTGGCTGCTGACCAAGCCGCTGTCAAAAATCATCGGGCACCTGACCAGCATCAATCCCGATCGCCCCAGCGAACATGTGATCCCTCTGCTCAAGGGCCACGAGCACAACGAGCTAGGGGTGTGGGTCAATACATCCAACCAGTTGCTGGCCTCGATCGAGCGCAACAACCGTTTGCGTCACGAAGCCGAAAGCTCGTTGCTGCGCATGGCCCAGTACGACTTTTTGACCGGCCTGCCCAACCGCCAGCAATTGCAGGGGCAACTGGGCAAGATCCTCACCGATGCCGGCCGCCTGCAACGGCGTGTCGCCGTGCTGTGCGTGGGTCTGGACGACTTCAAGGGCATCAACGAACAGTTTGGTTATCAAACCGGCGACCAGTTGCTCCAGGCCCTGGCCGACCGTTTGCGCGCCCACAGCGGCAGCCTCGGTGCGCTTGGCCGTCTGGGCGGCGATCAATTTGCCCTGGTGCAGGCCCATATCGAACAGCCCTATGAGGCTGCCGAACTGGCCCAGAGCATTCTCGACGACCTCGAATCGCCGTTCAGCCTTGACCAGCAAAATATCCGCCTGCGCGCCACCATCGGCATCACCCTGTTCCCTGAAGACGGCGATACCACCGAGCAGTTGCTGCAAAAAGCCGAACAGACCATGACCCTGGCCAAAAGCTATTCGCGCAGCCGTTATCAGTTTTATATCGCCAGCGTCGACCGCGAGATGCGACGCATGCGCGAACTGGAAAAAGACCTGCGCGAAGCCCTGCTGTGCAACCAGCTTTACCTGGTCTATCAACCGCAGATCCGCTACAGCGATCACCGCGTGGTCGGCGTAGAAGCCCTGCTGCGCTGGCAGCATCCGGAGCACGGCATGGTGCCGCCCGACCTGTTTATTCCGCTGGCCGAGAAAAACGGCAGCATCATTGCCATTGGCGAATGGGCGCTGGACCAGGCCTGCGGCCAGCTGCGCGAATGGCACGACCTGGGTTTCAGTGAATTGCGCATGGCCGTCAACCTGTCCACCGTGCAGTTGCACCACATAGACCTGCCCCGGGTGGTCAACAACCTGCTGCAACGCCACCGCCTGGCCCCGCGCAGCCTTGAGCTGGAAGTGACTGAAACCAGCCTGATGAAAGACATCAGCACCGCTGCCCAGCACCTGCTGAGCCTGCGACGCTCCGGTGCATTGATTGCGATTGATGATTTCGGTACCGGTTATTCATCCCTGAGTTACCTCAAAAGCCTGCCGCTGGACAAAATCAAGATTGATAAAAGCTTTGTGCAGGACCTCATCGATGACGGTGACGATGCCACCATCGTGCGCGCCATCATCCAGCTCGGTAAAAGCCTTGGCATGCAGGTCATCGCCGAAGGTGTCGAAACGGTCGAACAGGAAGCCTATGTGATCGCCGAGGGCTGCCATGAAGGCCAGGGCTACCTGTACAGCAAACCCCTTGGGGCACGGGAGCTGGTGGCTTATCTCAAGCAGGCCCGACGTAACAAGGCCGTCATTATGTAAGTCCTTATTTCGAGATTCACGAAAGACCCGGGGCAGAGCTGAAGTAAATAAGAAATATTTCCAACAGTAGCCCTTTACAGAAAATGCATATCTTTCGCATCATGTGGCAGTTTCGCGTGCAGCCGCACGCTTGTCCCACCTCTCGAAGCAGGATTTTCGCCATGATTCGTATGCCTCTGGCTACCGCCAGTCTGCTGGCCATTGCTATCTCACTCGCCGGCTGTGGCGACAAGGACAAGGAAAAAACCGCAGCAACCCCTACGCCAGCAGCCGCCACCAGTACCGCGACGCCTGCCACTGACATCACGGCGGCAAAAGTCGACGAAGCTGCCGCCAAGGCCGTCGTTGCCCATTACGCCGACATGGTTCACGCCGTGTACAGCGATGCCGAAAACACTGCCAAGAAACTGCAAACCGCCATCGATGCATTCCTGGCCAAGCCCAACGACGAGACCCTCAAAGCTGCCCGTGCCGCCTGGGTTGAAGCTCGCGTGCCTTACCTGCAGAGCGAAGTATTCCGCTTCGGTAACACCATCATCGATGACTGGGAAGGCCAGGTGAATGCCTGGCCCCTGGACGAAGGCCTGATCGACTACGTTGACGCCAACTACGCCGGCGCACTGGGCAACCCGGGTGCCAACGCCAACATCATCGCCAACCCCCAGATCCAGATTGGTGAAGACAAGGTCGACGTAACCGAAATCACCCCGGAAACCCTGGCCAGCCTCAACGAGCTGGGTGGCTCCGAAGCCAACGTAGCCACCGGCTACCACGCCATCGAATTCCTGCTGTGGGGCCAGGACCTCAACGGTACGGGCCCGGGTGCAGGCAACCGTCCTGCTTCGGACTACCTGGAAGGCGAAGGCGCCACCGGTGGTCATAACGATCGTCGTCGCGCCTATCTGAAAGCCGTGACCCAACTGCTGGTCAACGACCTCAACGAAATGGTCGGCAACTGGGCACCAAACGTGGCTGACAACTACCGCGCCACGCTGGAAGCCGAGCCGGTACAAAACGGCCTGCGCAAAATGCTGTTCGGCATGGGCAGCCTGTCGCTGGGCGAACTGGCCGGCGAGCGGATGAAAGTGTCCCTGGAAGCCAACTCCCCTGAAGACGAGCAGGACTGCTTCAGCGACAACACCCACAACTCGCACTTCTACGATGCCAAGGGCATTCGCAACGTGTATCTGGGTGAGTACGTGCGTGCTGACGGCACAAAAATGACCGGCCCAAGCCTGTCGTCGCTGGTGGTGGTCATTGACCCGGCTACCGACGCCACGCTCAAATCCGATCTGGCCGACACCGAAGCCAAGATCCAGGTCATGGTTGACCGCGCCAACAAGGGCGAGCACTACGATCAGTTGATCGCAGCTGACAACGCTGCGGGCAACCAGGTTGTGCGTGATGCCATCGCTGCCCTGGTCAAGCAGACCGGAGCCATCGAGCAAGCCGCTGGCAAGCTGGGCATCAGCGACCTGAACCCGGACAACGCCGATCACGATTTCTGATCTGCAACGTTTGAGTGAATGAACAATAAGGCGACCTTCGGGTCGCCTTTTTTGTAGGCCGCTTCGGCGCGAGCAAGAGAACTTCAACATCGAGCCTGCTCGCTACGACAAGGTTTTGCCTTTGCCTTTGCCTTTGCTTTTGCTGTGGCCACTCGATTAGCCAAGCGACGTGAATGCCCCTCACAGAAGGCCGAACGCAGGTGCTGTTATGGGGGTGGCGCGGCAGGACGCCGCGCCAACCGCGATGGGCCATGGATGGCCCGTCGCGGCGTGCCCCCATAACAGTGCCGGAGTGAGGGCGGAACCCGTAGAGAGCCGTGGCACATCGAATGGATATGTACTTGGTGGCTCTAACTTGAACTTTGAGTACATATCCGGCATTCATGTCTAACTGGGATATTGGTTTCGCTCTTACAGCGAGTCACTTTTTCCAGACGCCGAAAAAGTAACCAAAAAGGCTTGCCCCTGGCGTACGGCCTTCGCTGCGCTCAGGTTCCCTCGCTCCGGTCCCGCTCCGTGGGCACGCCGCCACGGGCCATCCATGGCCCATCGCGGCTCTCCCGGCATCCATGCCGGTCGACCCACTGCGCAGAACCTCCACTCGGCCTGCCGATGGGGCCAGCAGATCAAAATCAAAAGCCAGATCAAAAGCTGCCGAGGCGGTCGAGGCGGTCGAGCGGCCGGTTTGGATGAGGGATTTGCGAACAACAGGCGGGCTTGATCGGCAACAGAGTTTCTACAGGGTCATTTGTCTGCCCCAAGTCACAGCAAACGCTAATCCCTCTTATTTCAATTCCCCTTCCCTGCTAAACTTTGCGCCCTCGATTTTGCTCGCTGATCTGGACGTTTGATGCCTTCGTTGCCTCTTCGCCTGTCTCTGCTGCTCATGGCCCTGTGCCTTGGCGGTTGTGATAATGCCCCGCGCTTTACCAAACCCGAGCCCGGCGAAGCCCGCTCAGGCGGGGCTACTACGGTGCGCAAAACCGATCAGAACTCGTTTTCCATGCCCTCGGCCAACTTGTCGCCCACCCGGCGCCTGGATTTCAGCGTCGGCAACAGCTTCTTTCGCAGCCCCTGGGTCATAGCCCCGTCCACCACAACCGCCCGTGATGGCCTGGGCCCGTTGTTCAACACCAACGGCTGCCAGAACTGCCACATCAAGGATGGTCGCGGCCACCCTCCCGCTCCGGGCGCCAAGAACTCGGTGTCGATGCTGGTGCGCCTGTCGATCCCCAACGACCCTGCTTACGCCACGCTGATCGAGCAAGCAGGCATCGTGCCCGAGCCGGTCTATGGTGGCCAGTTGCAGGATATGGCCGTGCCCGGTGTAGCTCCCGAAGGCAAGGTTCGGGTCGATTACGAGCCGGTCACCGTGCGTTTCAAGGACGGCACTGAAGTCGAACTGCGCAAGCCCACCCTGCAGATTACCCAGCTGGGTTATGGCCCGATGCATCCCGACACCCGCATGTCGGCCCGCATTGCACCCCCGATGATCGGCCTGGGGCTGCTCGAGGCCATTCCCAACGAAGCCATTCTGGCCAATGCCGACAAACGTGAGGGTATTGCCGGGCGCCCAAACTGGGTGTGGGATGACGCGCAACAAAAGACAGTGTTGGGTCGTTTTGGCTGGAAAGCCGGGCAACCGAATCTCAATCAACAAAATGTTCACGCTTTTTCTGGTGATATGGGGCTCACGACCTCCCTGAGACCCTTCGATGACTGCACCAAGGCCCAAACTGCCTGCCTCGAGGCGCCCAACGGCAATGGCCCCGATGGCGAACCCGAGGTCAGCGACAACATTCTGCGCCTGGTGGAGTTCTACACTCGTAACCTGGCCGTACCCGCCCGCCGTGATGTCGGCGCACCCCAGGTGCTGGCCGGGAAAAACCTGTTCTACCAGGCCGGCTGCAACTCATGTCATACGCCAACGTTCACCACATCGGCCAACGCCGCCGAGCCCGAGCTGGCCAATCAGGTCATCCACCCCTACAGCGACTTGCTGCTGCACGACATGGGCCCGGGCCTTGCCGATAACCGCAGCGAATTCGCCGCCAGCGGCCAGGACTGGCGTACGCCGCCGTTGTGGGGAATCGGCTTGACCCAGGCGGTAAGTGGCCACACCCAGTTTTTGCACGATGGTCGTGCCCGCAACCTGCTGGAAGCCGTGCTCTGGCATGGCGGCGAGGCCGAACCGGCCAGGCAGCAGGTGTTACGCTTTAATGCCGAGCAACGCGCCGCGTTGCTGGCGTTCCTGAACTCTCTTTAACGCTTTACAAGATCGGGGACCCCGACATGTTTCGACCCAAGCTGTTGTTCACCAGCCTTGCCGCCATCGCCCTGGCGGCCTGCTCGCCACAAGACCCGCAGGCCGTCACCTCGGCAGCCATCGCCAAACAAGTGATCCTGCCTACCTACAGCCGCTGGGTTGAAGCTGACCGCCAGTTGGCCGTCAGCGCACTGGCCTACTGCCAGGGCAAGGAAACCCTGGAAACGGCCCGCGCCGACTTCCTGCATGCGCAAAGAGCCTGGGCCGAGCTGCAACCTTTGCTGATCGGGCCTCTGGCCGAGGGTAATCGTTCGTGGCAGGTACAGTTCTGGCCGGACAAAAAGAACCTGGTCGGCCGTCAGGTCGAACAACTGGTGATCGCTCAGCCGCAGATCGATGCCGTGGCCCTGGCCAAGTCCAGCGTTGTGGTGCAAGGCCTGTCTGCCTACGAATACATTCTGTTCGACAGCAATATCAACCTGGCCGACGATGCGCAAAAAGCCCGTTACTGCCCGCTGCTGACTGCCATCGGCGAACGTCAGAAGCAACTGGCCGAAGAGATTCTGGCCAGCTGGAACAGCACGGACGGCATGCTCGCGCAAATGAGCAAGTTCCCCAACCAGCGCTACGCCGACTCCCACGAAGCCATCGCTGACGTGCTGCGCGTGCAGGTCACCGCACTCGATACCCTGAAGAAAAAACTCGGCACGCCAATGGGCCGCCAGAGCAAAGGCATCCCGCAACCGTTCCAGGCTGATGCATGGCGCAGCGAGTCGTCACTCAAAAGCCTGGCCGCCAGCCTGGCCGCAGCCCAGACCGTTTGGGCCGGTGTCGACAACAAGGGCCTGCGCAGCCTGCTACCCGCTGAACAAAAGCCGTTGGCTGACAAGATCGACGCGGCCTACGCCACCTCGCTCAAGCTGTTCAATGACAACCAGCGCACCCTCAACGAGTTGCTGGCTGACGATGCCGGGCGCGCCCAGCTCAACGCCATCTACGACAGCCTCAACGTGGTTCACCGCCTGCACGAAGGCGAACTGGCCAAGGCCCTGGGCATCCAGCTGGGCTTTAACGCCAACGACGGCGATTGATAAAGGAAGGTTCGATGATGCGCAGGCAAGCACTCAAGCTTGGTGGCTTATTGCTCAGTGCAATCACGCTGGGCGGTTGGTCACTGTTTAAACAGAAAGGCCAAAGCCCGTTGCTGCTGAGTGCCCGCGACGATGCAGACGGCAATCACCTGGCTGTTGGTTATCGTCTGGATGGCACTCAGGTGTTCAGCACCCGGGTCGGCCAGCGCTGCCATGACATCATTAACCATCCGACACTGCCCATTGCCCTGTTCGTGGCGCGGCGCCCCGGTACCGAAAGCTACCTGATCAGCCTGACAGACGGGGAGTTGCTGCAAACCCTGACGTCCCGGCCCAACAGGCATTTTTATGGGCACGCGGTCATCCATAAAGACGGCGAGTGGCTGTACACCACTGAAAACGACACCACTGATCCGGGCCGTGGCTTGCTTGGGGTTTATCGCTTTGAAGGCGAGCGCCTGATCCACAGCGGTGAAATTCCCACCCACGGCGTCGGCCCGCATCAGGTGTCGTGGATGCCTGACGGTGAAACACTGGTGGTGGCCAACGGCGGTATTCGTACCGAAGCCGAAAGCCGGGTCGAAATGAACCTGAACGCGATGGAACCCAGCCTGGTGCTGATGCACCGTGATGGCACCCTGCTCAGCCAGGAAACCCTGAGCCAGCAGATGAACAGTGTGCGCCATTTGGGCATTGCCAGTGACGGCACCATCGTCGCTTGCCAGCAATTTATGGGGGATGCCCATGAGTTGTCGGAACTGTTGGCCATCAAGCGTCCCGGCCAGCCATTTGAACCCTTCCCGGTGGCCGAGCAGCAACTGCGCGCCATGGGCCATTACACCGCCAGTGTCGCGGTTCACAGTGAGTTGCGTCTGGTTGCGCTGACGGCTCCGCGGGGCAATCGGTTCTTTATCTGGGACCTGGACAGTGGCGTGCTGCGCCTGGATGCGCCATTGCCTGACTGTGCGGGGGTGGGTGCAGTGGAGGATGGCTTTGTGGTTACGTCCGGCCAGGGCCGTTGCCGTTTCTACGATTGCCGTCAGAGCGAGCTGATAGCCAAGCCATTGGATTTACCCTCGGGGCTTTGGGACAACCATTTGCATATCATGTAGAGCTGCAGAAACACTTGTAGTCGCTGCCTAAGGAAAGAGGCTGCGTCCGGCTGCGCAGCCGGACGTAGCCTCGCACGGCTCGTCAACTGCTACAGGGACTCGGCTATTACTTCTTCAGCCCCTGGCTCATTCCAAACATAAACAGCAACAGGTCGTGGTCGGGCCGGGTTGCTACCGCAGCTTTGACCACCCGCGGCAACGGACAATGAGCCCCAATTTGGGCCCCGCTCAACACTCGAGTCACAGGCTGTTCCCATGCGGCAAACGCCACGCCAGCAATGACCAGGGCACCCAGCAGAAACAAACTTCGTGCTATTTCTCGCTTCATCACCGTAAACCTTTGATAGCGCTGCCAAACACTGTTTTATAAAAGTAGATCAGTCTGTCCCACTCTGTAGCACTCCACGACGAATGGCGCCGCAGTTGTTTAAGATCGTGGGAAGCGGCTTTTTGGGCCGTCAGGCGTTGCCGACTTTTTTCCAGGTCCAGCAAAGCCACGTCAACCTCGGCTCCCTCGCCCTGCCCCGTCACCCGTACAAAGACATGTTTGGCGTACAGGCAGCCGTGCTGCCAACGGCCCAGGTGCATACGAGCCAAGGTATGGCCTATCGCTTCAAGCACTCGGTCATGTACCGCTTCACCGCAGCGCTCGCGCTCACCGGCGGCGTACCAGTTATCGATTTCAACAAAGCCTTCCAGGCCCACGGTCACCAGCAATGCACGCCATTGCTTGTCTGTTGCTTGTTGCGCTCCGCAGTACACCAGCTCCGGCACACCAACCGACAAAGCGCTCAAGGCCAGCAACGCATCCTGTTCACGCAACACCGTCGGGCGACCCAGCGGGTAACGCCAGCTACGGTAGGTATGCCCCACCTGTCGTTTGGCGTAGAGCAAGCGCCCTTCACCATCATGAATCCGTTGTACACCACTCTCGCCACCACGACGCTGATTGGGCTCTTCAACCCATTCGCCTTGCTGATTCCAGTAAAACTCGAATGGGTCTTCAGTCGCAGAGGGGGATTGCTGTACAAAATCAACGGTCATGAGTTATCTCTTTCGTAATACGTAAACCCGCCACATCGCATAGAGCGGAATAAAGTCCAAATGGTCCTGAACGGTGAAACCAGCCTTTTTGAATTCCGCCTCCACTGTAGCAGCAGGTAACACAAAACGATTTTGGTAACCGTATTGATCTGCCTCTGCAGCGCGTTGACGCTCGAGACGCTTGCGTTTCCAGGCCTTAAAATTGCCATCTACCCACAACGAGATAATCACACTGTCCCGGCTAACGCGATGAAGCTCCCGTAATAGAGCCATCCGGTGGCTTGCATCGCCAATGTGGTGCAACAAGCGCATGCAAAAAACACTGTCAACCGAGTTGTCAGGCAAATCTATTTCAAAAGCTGACATCTGCAAGCGCCGTACCCGTTTCACTACGTCGGCGGGTTGGGCCAAAGATGCCACCTCCAGCATGGACGCCGAGTTATCGGCACCGATGATCTCGCGGCTTGGCATTTGTGCCAGCAACGGCCAGAAACGGCCCGCGCCACAAGGCAAATCGAGAACGACCTGAGGTTCGCCTGCCAGCTGCAAAGCGCGACGCGCCAATTGTTCATCGCGCTTGTGCGACAAACGTCGGGCCAGGCCGTCCTGATGCTTGATCAGGTATTGCGTAGCGTGATGCTGGTCGTACTTTTCAGAAAATTTGAGTTTGATGATCGAGTTCATGCAAGTGCTCCAGAAGCTAATGAGCACTACCTTAATCAGCGGGACGTGTGCATCAGGTCATGGACAGGTGAAAATTCTGTCAGACCATTCATACAAACATTTCAAGGTTTTACAGGTTGAAAGTACTGGCGCAGGGCCACTTACGCCCAGACTTTCGGGGTGTGCGGCCTGCAGAACGCAGGCCGCAGAAAAGACTTCAAACCTCGGCCGGACCAAGCTCGACACGAAAACGGCAGCCATTTGGCTCCATGGTGGTCAGTGTGACCCGCCAGCCCTGGCTATCGCAGATGCGCTGCACCAGTGACAGGCCAAGCCCCAGGCCTTCACCGCGTTTTTCGCTGCCGCGCACAAAGGGCTGAAACATCGCCTGGCGCTTTTCTTCAGGGATGCCCACGCCGCTGTCTTCCACCACAAAACCGCTGGGTTCCAGGGTCAGCCGGATAAACCCGCTGTCGGTGTAGTGCAAGGCATTGCGCAACAAGTTGCCCATGACGGCATGCAGGAAAGTGGCGTTATAACGGGTATCCAGCGGATTGCCGGGGTCGTAGATCAGCTCAAGACCCTTAGCTTCAATCGGCTCGCGCCACAGGCTGATCAGGCCTTCGGCCACGGTAGTCAAGGTCACCGTAGGCGACATGTTGGCATCCTCATGCTGGGCACGGGCCAGCATGAGGAAGGTTTGCACCAGTTCGCGCATTTCCTCACAGGCACGGGAAATACGCTCGACCTGTGAACGACTGCGCTGATCCAGCGACGGGCTTTCCAGCAACAGCTCGCAGGAACTGGCCAGCACCATCAGCGGAGTACGCAGCTCGTGACTGACATCACTGGTGAACAAACGCTCGCGGGTCAGGGTGTCGCGCAACCGACCCAGCGTGGCATCGAACGCCACTGCCAGCTCGCCCACTTCATCGGCCGCATAATCCGGGGCCAACGGCGGCGCCAGCCCCAGTAACTGATCGCGATGGCGAACCTGACGTGCCAGACGGATAACCGGAGCCATCACCCGCCGCGCCAGGGTCCAACCCAGGAACACCGCCAGCGCCAGCGCCAGGACAAAACCGACGGCGACCACAGCAAACAACACGCGCTCGCGCTCTTCAAAATCGCTCTGGTCTTGCAGCAGGACATAACGCCGGCCATCGACCACTTCTACCATCGCGTGATACGACAACTGGTCACGGAACACTTCATGAAAGCCCGGATCCAGATGACGCAGGTCCTTGGGCAGGGCAAAGTCGCCACGCCCGCCACTGAAATAAAACAGCTGGCTCGGCTTGGGGCGATGGTTCCACTCCGCGCCGTTGTCCATCAGCAACAGGCGCTGCAAATCCCCGCCCAGCCCTGCCGATATGAGTTTTTCTTCGACCAGGTGCACGGTGGCAATAATGCCCACAGCGAATGTCCCTGCCACCAGCGCGCTCATCAATGCAAAAGCGATGATGATCCGCTGGGAAAGACTTTGCCTAAACTCCATCACGAACCTCGGCGAGGCGATAGCCCACGCCATGTACGGTGTGCAACAGAGGCTTGTCGAACGGCTTGTCGATGACCTGACGCAATTGGTGGACGTGGCTGCGCAGGCTGTCGCTGTCCGGGCAATCATCGCCCCACAAGGCTTCTTCCAGCACTTCGCGGCGCAATACATGGGGGCTTTTCTGCATGAGTACCGCCAGCAATTTCAAGCCCACCGGATTGAGCTTGAGCAGACGGCCTTCGCGTGTCACTTCCAGGGTATCGAGGTCGTAACGCAACTCGCCGACCTGCAACTCTCGTCGCCCGCCGCCCTGGGCACGACGCAAAACCGCCTCGATGCGGGCAGCCAGCTCGGACAGGGCAAAGGGTTTTAGCAAATAGTCATCGGCACCTGACTTGAAGCCTTGCAGGCGGTCATCCAACTGGTCGCGGGCAGTCAGCATAATCACCGGGGTATCGCGCCGGGCATCTTCACGCAGGCGTTTGCACAGGGTGTAGCCGTCGATGCCGGGCAACATGATATCGAGCACAATCAGGTCGTAATGCTCGGTGGCCGCCAGGTGCAGGCCCGACAAACCATCTTGCGCACAGTCAACGGTATAGCCCTTGAGACCCAGGTAGTCGGCAAGGTTGGCGAGGATATCGCGGTTGTCTTCAACCAATAGAATTCGCATGGGCACTCTCTCCGTTCACAGTTACGGCCGTCTTGGCCCGCGCAGCTTAAGGCCAAGAACCCCGCAGGGCCAGCACCACAGGGCGCTCAGACAATTTAGTTACGACTCTCACATAAATGACATTTTTTTTACTGTCGGTTCACAAACTCAATACAGTGGCGCCGGCACACTTTCGCACCCCCGCGTTTAAGGAAAAACAACTAATGCGTCTGCTGCACACCGCGCCTATGCGCTATCTCCTGCTGTTGACTGGCTGTTGGCTGGCGACCTTTCTAATCACCCGAGGCGTTCTGCTAGTTACACACCTGGGAGAGGCCGGCAACAACTGGCTGCCCGTGTTTGGCATTGGTTTGCTCTACGACCTTGGCTTTCTAGCCTATGCCGCCGTGCCGCTGGGGGTCTATCTGCTGTTATGCCCACCGGCCCTGTGGCGTCGCCGCGGCCACCAGTGGTTCCTGCAGGGCCTGCTGACGGTCAGCTTGTTTGCCATGCTTTTTACTGGCGTGGCCGAGTGGCTGTTCTGGGATGAGTTCGGCGTACGTTTCAACTTTATCGCCGTGGACTACCTGGTCTACTCCGATGAAGTGCTGAATAACGTACTGGAATCCTATCCAATCGGCATCCTGCTCAGCGCCATCGCCCTGGCTGCCATTGTATTGAGCCTGATAGTGCGTAAACCGTTCAATGCGGCCATGAATGCCGAGCTACCGACACTGGGTGGACGTATCGCCACCTTTGCAGGCCTGCTGCTGGTAGCGGGCCTGAGCCTGCAACTGCTCGACCAGGACAGCCCGCGCGGTCAGGGCGGCAACGCCTACCAACATGAACTGGCGAGCAATGGCCCGTACCAGTTCTTCGCTGCGTTCCGTAACAACGAGCTGGATTACCAGCAGTTTTACGCCAGCCTGCCCACCGATGTAGTGGCCAAACAGTTGCGCGCCGAACTGACCGAGCCCAACGCCACCTTTGTGGGCCAGGACCCACTGGATATCCGCCGCAACATCGATAACCCGGGTGCTGTGCGCCAGCCCAATATCGTACTGGTGACCATCGAAAGCCTCAGTGCCAAGTACCTGGGCAGCAACGGTGATGGCCGCAACCTGACGCCGAATCTGGATCAGCTGCGTAAAGAGAGCCTGTACTTCAACAACTTTTATGCCACCGGCACGCGTACCGACCGGGGCCTGGAAGCCATTACCCTGGCCATTCCGCCGACGCCCGGGCGTTCAATCGTCAAGCGTATCGGCCGTGAAAGCGGCTTTGCGAGCCTGGGCCAGCAGCTCAATGGCGTGGGCTATGACAGCGTGTTCGTCTATGGCGGGCGCGGTTACTTCGACAATATGAACGCCTTCTTCAGCGGTAACGGCTACCGCGTGGTCGACCAAAGCAGCGTTAATGAGGCCGATATCCACTTCAAAAATGCGTGGGGCATGGCTGACGAAGACTTGTACCGCGAAACCCTGAAACTGGCCGATGCCAATTACGCGCAACAAAAACCGTTTTTGTTGCAACTGATGACGACCTCCAACCACCGTCCTTACACCTACCCTGAGGGCCGGATCGACATCAAATCGGGTAACGGCCGCGACGGCGCAGTGAAATACACCGACTACGCCATCGGCCAATTCCTCAACGATGCGCGCAAAAAGCCGTGGTTCGACAATACGATTTTCGTCTTCGTTGCCGACCACACGGCGGGCAGTGCCGGCAAGGAAGACTTGCCGATCACCAACTATCAGATCCCGCTGTTTATCTATGCGCCCAAGTTGATCGACGCCCGTGAAAACTCGCAACTGGCCAGCCAGATCGACCTGGCGCCCACCTTGCTCGGCTTGCTGAACCTGGATTACCAGTCGACCTTCTTTGGCCGCAACCTGTTGCAGGACAACCCGCTGCCGCCGCGCGTGGTCGTGGGCAACTACCAGCACCTGGGCTTGTTTGACGGCAAAGACCTGGCCATTCTCAGCCCGCGTCAGGGGCTGCGCCGCCATGATGATGCGCTGAGCACCAGTATTGAATCGCGGGTAGCGGCGACTGATCCGCTGATTGAGCGGGCAATAGCCTACTACCAGGGTGCCAGTCATGGCTTCAAGCAGCAGTTGCTGGGCTGGAAGCCGGCGCAAAAGGGACATGTGCAGGTTTCAGAACGCTAATTGACCCACGACCCTCACCCCAACCCTCTCCCATAGGGAGAGGGGGCTGATTGGGGCAAACCCCAGCCCCTCTACAGCCTGAATGCATTGAGTTGAATCCTGCATCGGCTCGGTCAAGCCCCTCTCCCTCTGGGAGAGGGCTAGGGTGAGGGGCTTTTAACAGACCTACAAAAAAGCCCCGCCTGATTACTCAGGCGGGGCTTTTGCGTAGCGGGGTAAGGCTGGCTTACATCATGCCGCCCATACCACCCATGCCGCCCATGTCTGGCATGCCGCCAGCTGGTTTGTCTTCCTGGATCTCAGCGATCATCGCCTCAGTGGTGATCATCAGGCTGGCAATCGACGAAGCCGCTTGCAGAGCCGAACGAGTCACTTTAGCCGGGTCAAGGATACCCATTTCGATCATGTCGCCGTATTCACCAGTGGCTGCGTTGTAACCGTAGTTACCCGAACCCTGCTTCACTTTGTCGACAACTACGCTTGGCTCATCACCGGAGTTGGCAACGATCTGGCGCAGAGGTGCTTCAACAGCACGACGCAGCAGAGCAATACCCACGTTCTGATCAGCGTTGTCGCCTTTCAGTTCGGAGATGGCTTGCAGAGCGCGAACCAGTGCCACGCCACCGCCAGGTACCACGCCTTCTTCAACGGCTGCACGAGTAGCGTGCAGAGCGTCTTCAACGCGGGCTTTCTTCTCTTTCATTTCTACTTCGGAACCAGCGCCAACCTTGATCACTGCAACGCCGCCAGACAGCTTGGCCAGACGCTCTTGCAGTTTTTCACGGTCGTAGTCCGAAGTGGTATCAGCCACTTGAGCACGGATCTGAGTAACACGCGCCTGGATGTCCGCATCGTTGCCAGCACCATCGATGATGGTGGTGTTTTCTTTGGACAGGATCACGCGCTTGGCGTTACCCAGGTGCTCCAGGGTAGTGCTTTCCAGGCTCAGGCCGATCTCTTCGGAGATTACGGTACCGCCAGTCAGAACAGCGATGTCCTGCAGCATTGCTTTACGACGGTCACCGAAGCCTGGTGCTTTGACAGCAGCGACTTTAACGATACCGCGCATGTTGTTCACAACCAGAGTCGCCAGGGCTTCGCCTTCAACGTCTTCAGCCACGATCAGCAGTGGACGGCCGGCTTTTGCAACGGCTTCCAGAACTGGCAGCATTTCACGGATGTTGGAGATCTTTTTGTCAACCAACAGGATCAGCGGGCCGTCCAGCTCAGCCACCATGGTGTCTGGCTTGTTCACGAAGTAAGGGGATAGGTAGCCACGGTCGAACTGCATGCCTTCAACAACAGACAGTTCGTTTTCCAGGCCCGAGCCTTCTTCAACGGTGATCACGCCTTCTTTACCGACTTTTTCCATGGCTTCGGCAATGATTTCGCCGATGGAGCTGTCGGAGTTGGCAGAAATGGTACCAACCTGGGCAATTGCCTTGCCGTCAGCGCATGGCTTGGCCAGTTGACGCAGTTCTTTGACGATAGCGATGGTCGCTTTGTCGATACCGCGCTTCAGGTCCATCGGGTTCATGCCGGCAGCGACGGCTTTCAGGCCTTCGTTGACGATCGACTGAGCCAGAACGGTTGCAGTGGTAGTACCGTCACCAGCGTCATCGTTGGCACGGGAGGCAACGTCTTTAACCAGCTGCGCGCCCATGTTTTCGAAGCGGTCTTTCAGCTCGATTTCTTTTGCAACGGACACGCCGTCCTTGGTGATGGTCGGAGCGCCGAAGCTCTTCTCGATGATCACGTTACGGCCTTTAGGGCCCAGGGTCGCTTTTACTGCGTCAGCCAGGACGTTTACACCAGCCAACATTTTTTTGCGGGCGGAGTCGCCGAATTTAACTTCTTTAGCAGCCATGTTCGTTCTTCCTTAAATACTTTGTAGTAACGGGAAAAGGAGCGGGAAATCAGCCTTCAATTACAGCGAGAATCTCGTTCTCAGCCATAACCAACAGGTCTTCGCCGTCGACTTTTACAGTGTTGCTGCCGGAGTAAGGGCCGAACACAACCTTGTCACCCACTTTAACGGCCAGTGCACGCACTTCACCGTTGTCCAGAACGCGACCCGTACCAACGGCGATCACTTCACCGCTGTTAGCTTTTTCAGCAGCAGAACCCGGCAGAACGATACCACCAGCGGTTTTCTTTTCTTCTTCGCTGCGACGGATTACGACGCGGTCATGCAGAGGACGAAGCTTCATTGTCGATCTCTCCTAATTGAGGTGTTCATCGGCCGGTGTCAATACCGGCTGGGTTTACAAGTCCGGAAATGCCGGGTGCGATTCGCGGTTGGGATTTTGCTGTTGCCAGTAAAACCCTGCGGTGTCCGTTACATAAGGGCGCATCCACTTATTACAAGGGCACGCCCACGAAATTTTTAACCTGGCGTGCCACTTGAAACAGACACGGCACCCAAGGTGCCGTGTTGATAACGCCAAAGCCTTATTTATCGCGATGCTCGAACTCGCCTTCGATCACATTGGGCTCACGCCCCAAAGGCTGATGGGCACGTGGTCGTGCGGCTTCGAAGTCTTCGGCAAACGCACGCTGGCGGATGGCCTGTTCTTCAGCACGCTTGCGCAGGCGGTTGACCAGAAACCGGCGAACTGGCGGGAACAGCAACAACAGACCGGCCGCATCGCTGATAAAACCAGGCAGAACCAACAGTCCACCACCCAGCGCCAGCATCAGGCCTTCAAGCATTTGCTGAGCAGGCAGCTCGCCGCGATTCAGGCTTTCGCGCGCTTTGAGCGCCGTGGCCAAGCCTGCGACGCGAACGACCAGAACACCCAGCATGGAGCCGGCAATGATCAGCAGCAACGCGGGGAAAAACCCTATGGCGGTGCTGACCTTGAAAAAGACGTACAGCTCTAGCACTGGAAACAACAGAAAGAGCAATAGAAAAGCGCGCATCAAATGATTCCTCTCCGGAAGAATATCTTCCAACCAAGACTAGATGACGGCGCGCCTGTGCAAATTCAAGGTCAGACCGTCTGTTTTTTCGGCCACTCACTGGCACGGGCCAGCAAAACCAAGGCTTCGCGCACCTGTGTCGAAGTGTTGCAAGGCTCCGGAAAAGCCAACCAGTGCACGCCTTCGCCGATGCGCAGGTGCATGCCTTCGCTGTCGATGCCCACCAGCATAGCTGGCGCTGTTTGCGGCAGGCCGGTCAGTTTGACGTAGTGTTCAATGGCATTGGCGTGATCGCTGTTCATATGCTCGACCATCCGCACCTCGACCTGCCCGGCGAAAGGGTTTGCCAGCGTGACCTGGTCCAGCCAGTGGATGGCACCAAAACCGCCTATGTAGCGATGACGAACCGGGTTGAGCACCCAGAAATCGAAATCATGGGCAGTGTCATAGCCCTTCGCCTCGGGAAAGTAGCGGTAGTAACGCTCGGCTGCGGCTTCAATGGCTGCGGGATCGCTCAATTGCACGGCCTCAGCCAGCACGGTAAGACGGCCAACAGCCTGCACCTCTTCAGCGCCCCGCTCCCCCACCATCAGTGAACACTTGGGATCCTTGCGCAGGTTGTGGGTGTGCTGGGCGATGCGGCTGATCAGGATCAGTGGCCTCCCCAGCTCATCCAGGCAATAAGGCACCACGGAGCCGAAGGGAAATCCCGGCATGGCCTTGGACTGGGTAGCCAGGGCGCCACGGTATTCCTTGAGCAGTAATTCTCGGGCATGCTTGGCAGCTTCAACGCTCAACTTATGACTCCTTAATAAAAATCCGTAGATAACGGTCGAGATCAGGGCACTCATGCAACTTAAAGACAAAGTAATCATTATCACTGGCGGCTGCCAGGGGCTGGGTCGCGCCATGGCCGAGTACCTGGCTGCCAAGGGCGCCAAACTGGCACTGGTCGACCTCAACCCGGAAAAACTCGAACTGGCGGTGGCAGCCTGCCAGGCGCACGGCGTCGAGGCCCGAGCCTACCTGTGCAACGTCGCTGACGAAGAACAGGTTACGCAAACCGTTGGCCAAATTGCAGAAGATTTTGGTGCGATCAACGGCCTGGTCAACAACGCCGGCATTTTGCGTGACGGCCTGCTGCTCAAGGTCAAGGATGGCGTTATGACCAAGATGAGCCTGGCGCAATGGCAAGCGGTAATTGATGTGAACCTGACCGGGGTTTTCCTGTGCACCCGTGAGGTAGCGGCGAAAATGATCGAGCTCAACAGCGAGGGCGCGATCATCAATATCTCGTCGATCTCCCGTGCCGGCAATGTCGGCCAGACCAACTACTCGGCGGCCAAGGCCGGGGTTGCTGCTGCCACCGTGACCTGGGCCAGGGAACTGTCGCGTTACGGCATTCGAGTAGCCGGGATTGCACCGGGCTTTATCGAAACCGAAATGACCCTGGGCATGAAACCCGAAGCCCTCGAAAAAATGACCTCGGGCATTCCGCTCAAGCGCATGGGCAAGGTTGAAGAAATCGCTCATTCGGCAGCGTACATTTTTGAAAACGACTACTACACTGGGCGCATTCTGGAACTGGATGGCGGGTTGCGGATCTAGGCATCATCTCCCGCAAAGATAGGCTTGGATTCAATCATGAAACGGCCTGGACCCCCAATCCAGGCCTCACCGTTCACCTCGTTCGGAGTGCGTCAGCGCAAAGCTGTGAGATGCCGGACTAAGCGGTAAACCGCCAAGAAAGCCAATTCACAGGCTTTCGACACATCAAAATCGGATAACAAACACCTTGCCGACCGGGTCTTTCACTCGACGCTCTCGCTCGACCTGAACGTTGCTCCGATAATCCCAACGCTTGCTAAATCGATGTTCAAGGTGGGGGTGACTAGCGCTGCCCACCTATCACCACCGCTCTCCAGGCGCAGTTCATAGCCCCGCAATACCCGAGCCCGCACTTGTTGGATTGAGGCGGAATTTTACTGCGGCTTGATCCCGGGAATATTCGAGCAAACCTGATTGATACAGTAGCCGATGCAGGTATTGGTCTTATTTTTCTCTGGCATCGCAGGCATGACCGTTATATCAGGCATTCATGCCGGGGTTTTGCTGTGAGCGGCTATATAGTCTAGCCACAGCAACCTCTCAGAAAACTCTTACAAGAACAATAGCAAATGCCCATATAGCATTTAAAAGCCAAACAACGAACATACACACCCAAGCAGCTACCGCACAGTATCTCTTAAAAGAGAAACTGTGATGTCAACCAGGAATTCAAGGCGACATAACCTCCACCCAACAAGAGAAACAGAATTTAACAGCAAAACAGGAACACCTCATATATTGCACTATCCACACACTTAACCAAACGACATGAGAAATAACTGCATGCGAATTAAAATTATCGCTCTTACACTGCTGACAGGTTCCTCTATTGCAAGCATCGCTAATGCTGCGGACGGGACAATCAACTTTACGGGCACTATTCTCAGCGCGGCATGCACAGTGACGCCAGCGACTGGCACTCAGACAGTCCCACTTAATTCTGTCACCACGAGCAGCTTGAGCACCGCCGGTGTTACTTCGTCACCCACTAAATTCGATATCGTATTGACCAGTTGCCCTTCTACCGTCAGCACGGCCACCGTAAAGTTCGACGGCCCCACAGACAGTGACAACTCAAGCATCCTGAAACTTACGACTGAGCCAGGTGTCGCGACCGGTGTAGGCATCGCACTGTATGAAAAAGATGCCTCAACACAAATTCCGATCGGCACAAGCTCCACCAGCAGCACGCTGTCCACCACCAGTGACACTACCTTTACTTTTTATGCCAAGTACATGGCTACCAAGGCGGTCACTTCAGGTCCGGCTAACGGCAGCACAGACTTCACTATCAACTACAACTAGCCCCCACTCGCCGTGCATTGAGTAATTTCAATGCGTACTGACAACCTGTGCCTACCCCTTGCAAGGGGTAGGCACCTTGAGGAAAACCACACAATGCAATGGCTCACGTCCATCTGTATTACTCTAGCTCTCGCCAGCCTGACTCATACTGCTTCGGCGGGAGTGGTAATAGGAGGCACTCGAGTTATTTATGACACCGCAAGAAAAGACTCTTCCTTCTCGGTAAGCAATACTGGAACGTCAGAGCCTTATCTGATTCAGTCCTGGGTAGAAAACCTGCACGACAGCAACAAAGCCCCCTTTATCATAACGCCGCCCCTCTTTCGCCTTGACGCAGACCAAGAAAACACCCTGCGCATCATTCATACGGGAGGGCAGTTACCCGCCGATAAAGAGTCGGCATTCTGGGTGAATGTAAAAACAATATCAGCCTCGGAGAAAAGCGATTCCAACCAGTTACAAATTTCGGTCAAAAGTCGAATCAAGGTTTTTTATCGTCCTACTGGTCTCCCTGGTGATGCGACCGAAGCTTACAAGGCATTGACCTTTACTCGCCAGGGCAGGCAGCTAAAAGTTAACAATCCAACGCCGTATCATGTTTCTTTTTTTCACGTCCGCGTGGGAGATAAAGAAATACAAAATGCCGGTATGGTTGCTCCACAAAAAACGCTCAGTTGGGAGATTCCTCCCGACGCGACCGGACCTGTCAGCTGGCAAGCCATCAACGATTATGGCGGAGTTTCCCCCACCGCAAGTGCCGCACTGCAGTAGCCAGGTACTTTGCATACTTTATTGTCCAGGCCACCCTAAACTTCACACAGCCAAGCGATAGCGACTGAGTTTCACTGCAGTCGTATCGAGGTCGTTCGCATGCAAAAAGCCCCTTTCTACCAGGCCCTTAAATTCCAGGTGCGCCAGCGTGCGCCACTCTTGCACTGCACTCAGCTGACTTTATTGATCAGCATACCCGCAACATTAGAACTCGCCTTCCAGCCCTCTTCAGCTTTTGCGCAGGAATACTTCAACCCCCACGCTCTGGAAATGGGTGATCCTGGACAAAAGCCCATCGACCTAGAGTACTTCGCCAACCAGGGCGGGCAACTACCAGGTCTATACAGTGTCGATATCTATCTAAATGATAATCGGGTAGCCCATCGAGACGTAAACTTTGTGAGTATCGCTGGAACACTTCAACCCGAACTGACCTCACCTCAACTCCAGGAGATGGGGGTCAAGCTGGAAGCTTTCCCGGCCTTGCAGCAACTGCCCTCAACAAGCGCAATTAGTACATTGTCAGACTACATCCCCTATGCCAGCAGCCGGTTCGATTTCAAACTGCAGCGGCTGGATATCAGCATTCCCCAAGCCGCACTCACAAGCCAGGCTCATGGCTACGTGGATCCTCAGCTATGGGATCAAGGCCTTTCGGCTGCACTGTTGAACTATAGTTTCAGCGGCTCCAACACGCTCAATAATAATAGCAACAATCGCTCAAAGACAAACGACAGCTATTATTTAAATTTACGCAGTGGCCTGAACTTGGGCGCGTGGAGGCTGCGTAATTATTCTACGTATAATTCACGTAACGGAAATAACAACTGGCAGAACCTCGACACTTATGCGCAAAAGGATATTCAGTCACTAAAGGGGCAACTGACGTTGGGTGACAGCTCAACGCCCAGTGACGTTTTCAACAGTGTGCTATACCGCGGTATTCAATTAAATTCGGACGACAACATGTACCCTGACAGTCTGAAAGGGTTTGCACCCGTTGTTCGAGGCATTGCCCAGAGTAATGCCCAGGTCACCGTGCGCCAAAATGGCTACATTATTTATCAAACCTATGTCTCGGCGGGTGCGTTCACAATCACTGACTTGTATCCCACGTCCTCCAGTGGTGACTTGGAAATTGCAATCACCGAAAGTGATGGCACCGTACGCCGTTCAACTCAATCATTTTCTGCGGTACCTGTAATGCTACGTGAAGGGCGCCTGAAGTATTCAGTGACTGCAGGACAATATCGTTCCAACGCCAGCGCAGCCAGCAAACCAAGTTTTATGCAAAGCACGCTGATTTACGGATTGCCCTATGACTACACCCTCTATGGTGGCTTACTGGCATCTGGAAAATATAATGCCACGACTGTTGGTATTGGCCATACGCTGGAAGGTTGGGGGGCGGTATCTGTGGATGCTACACAGGCACACGCCAAACTACGCAACGGGTCCAGCCATCGAGGGCAGTCTTACCGCTTCCTCTATTCAAAAACCATTAATACCACTGACACTACCTTTACGTTGGCCGGATATCGCTACTCCACCAGCGGCTACTACGATTTTCAGGAAGCCAACGAAATTGACCCCGACAACTTCAATAATTGGCGCGGAACCAGCACTAAACGCAGCAAGACGCAGCTCAGCATCAACCAATCTTTTGGAGACAAAGGAAACTTCTATCTTAATGGATACCAACAAAGTTTCTGGCGTCAAAACAAATATGAGCGCAGCCTGACGGCAGGTTATGACCTCAGTTACCGCAGCATCAACTACGGCTTGGCGTATACTTTCACCCAGACACCGCTTGATACTGGACGCAACAACAAAGATCAGCAACTTTCCTTCAAAGTTCAGTTCCCTTTGGGCAAGACACTCCCTAACAGTTGGGCCAGTTACAATTTCAACGCCAGCAAGCAAGGCAGCAGCGCTCATGACGTAGGCCTGAGCGGCACCGCACTGGCAGACAACAACCTGAGCTACAGTATTCAACAGCGGTACGCAAACCAAGGTGTCGGCAGTAGCGGTAATGCCAACGCAAACTACAAAGGCACTTATGGAGAAGCCAGGATTGGTTATAACTACGACACCCGATCACAGCAAGTCAATTACAACTTGCAAGGCGGTATTGTAGCCCACCCTTATGGTGTCACGCTTTCACAACAACATGGTGAAACCATGGCCTTGGTTCGGGCACCTGACGCAGCCGGTGCCAAAGTAAAGAATACTACCGGTGTAAAAACCGACTCGCGTGGTTATGCTGTCGTGCCCTATCTCAGTACATACCGAAAAAACCGGGTAGCGCTTGACACCGCAACACTCACTGACGACGTTGATATTGAGATCAATACCAAAACGGTGATTCCTACCAAAGGTGCGCTTGTATTGGCAGACTTCAAAACTCGTGTTGGCAAGCGTGTATTGATTTCTTTGAGTCACGGCGGCAAGCCCGTACCTTTTGGCGCTACCGCGACACTGCTGGAGAACTCAACTCATTCTAATAATGAGGGCGTTGTCGGCCTGGAGGGCGAGGTATACCTCAGCGGTGTGCCGCAGTCTGGAGAACTGCATGTAAAATGGGGGGATAAATCTGGCCAGCAATGCACGTCACACTTCATCTTGCCTGAGCTGCTTGTAGAGCAAAACGCCACCCCCGCCATCAGCTCCCTTTCAAGCATCTGTCAATAGGCGGAAAACCATGACTCTTGCCAAATATAAAGCCAGTGACCTTATCGTAAAACATAGAGGTCACGCTACTTTCGGATTGTTCATTCTTGCCTTTTCGAACATCGCCACCGCCAGTTGTTCTTTCTATAACGGGGCCACTTCAGAAATAAGAAAAGATATCAATTTTGGTTCTATCATTGTTCAGCGGGACAGTCCTGCTGGCACCGTATTGGCGACAATAAGCACCGGCCCATATCATAGTTCCTATCCCTTTTTCGGGTGCAACACGAGTTGGACATACCGCTGGACAAATGAAATATTTACTGTCCTGAGCCCCCTGGCAAACCGAATATACAACACCAATATTGACGGGGTCGGGATAAGTACAAATAATGAATCAAACACTTACATCGTACCGTACGACGAACCCCTAGGCGCCAACAATTATATTTCAATCCCCCGCGGTATGCGTGTAAGACTTATCAAAACAAAGGCGGGTGCCGTAGGAGCAGGAACTCTTACCACCGGAAGAATTGCCAGAGCGTCCATTGTTGGAAACTTCTATACCGCCAACATCACATTAGTGGGCGTTAATACTATTGTTCCCGTTGCCTGCTCCGTCACCAGCGCTTCCATCAACGTTCCGATGGGCGATGGAATACCGATGAGCACTTTTACTGGGCCCGGTAGCGTCGCCGCCGAAACACCATTCGCCATAGAGCTAAATTGCGATGCAAACACTCGTGTACAGGTCAAACTGGACGGCAGCCCCCATGCGTCTGCCGTCGAGGGTGTATTGGCGCTGAACTCCACCCCTTCCGGGACCATGGCCAAGGGCATAGGTTTACAATTACTTCACAACAGTACGCCTGTAAAGCTGGCGACTAATATTACCGTAGGGACCGTCACGAACGACGGCAACTACTCAATCCCACTGACGGCCCGGTATTATCAGACCGGCGCAAGCGTAAGTGGTGGCGTGGCAAACAGCACGGCAACATTTACCCTGACCTACAACTGATACCTTAAGTCGATGGTTGCATCTAGATATCAGGTCAGAACCTTAGTTTTTGAGGGAGAGCCCTGCCTCTAATGAGGCAGGCATTGGTGAATTTCAACATCCTTGGAATTCAAACGGGTGTTTTCTGATTCCCCACAAGATCCAAGCCCGCCCTCTCAAGTCATGCCGTACGGTTTTACTACCAGACCACGCCAAACCCTACGGTATAGCGGGTCTTGTTGAGGGCGTTATCAGAGCCACTCGAGCTGCCAATCAGGTCTTTCTCGGCCTTTAGATTCAGCGATGCCCATTCCGTGACCTTGTAACGCAAGCCGATTTCGGAATCGAGACTGTAGTCCGACTCCCCTTCCAGCGACTTGCCCAATTCACCATTGGTGAAAAACGAGACTGTTTTGCCCATCAGGTAACGGTTGTAATCCCACTTCATGGCCAGCGAGTAGAAGTTGTCTTTCTTACCGTCAGAGTATTCGTAATCAGTGCGATTGAGCAGTGAGCCCAGCGAGAATGCGCCCAATTCGTCATCCCAGAACTGGTAGCCGGGGCCGGTACCGACTGTACGCTGACGGGAAATGTCTTCCACCCGGTCGCGGTTATAGGTCAAACGACCTTGCCAGTACCACTTGTCGCTGATGAAGTAATCCAGCGCGTACTCAGCAGTCCAGTTATCCGTGGTTACCACATCGTTCTGAAACTCGCGGTTGTACTCACCCTCTGCGTGATGACGCCAGGCGCCGTGGCGGGCAGTGGTCTTGAAATCGAGATCGTAGTCGTCGGTATCCTTGTCCGCCCGTTTGTAGTCCATCGCCACATCAACATTGCCTTTCCAGACCATGTCTTCGACCAGCGGTTTGGGCTTGATGAGTTGCTGGATACTGGCCAGAGCTACGGTTTTCGGTGCTTCACCGTTGACCAGGGTTACGCTGCCGTCTTCGGCCGCCTGCAATGACTTGGCCTTTTCACCGGTCCAGGCATCCTGCTTGACCAGCAATTCCTGATCACTTTCCAGGGTCTTGACCTGCTTCCAGTCAATGGGCACGGCCCCCGCATACTCGGTCTGAATCAGTAATTTGCCGCCATCAAAGACTTTGATCTTGCCGCTCAGGCGGTCGCCGTTTTTCAACCACACCGTATCGGCAAACACGGGCGCAGCAAGGCACATGACAACAAGGCATAACAGGGTTCTGGACAACATAAGCGGATGCGAAACTCAGAAAAACGGAAGAATGCCGGCATTATCCGGATGGATACGCCCTTGAGGAAGAAAGACCGACTCATTGTGCCGGAGTTCATTCTATAGTTCTGTAACAACCCCCATCTTGACCAGAAGTGTCCCTTGAATACACTGCCAGACATTCTTCAAACTCCCGCCGAGATTCGGCGCACGGCGCTGTATTCAACCTTGATGATGGTGCCTGCAGGTTACGTGGTTACTTATGGGCAACTCGCCGAAGCGGCGGGTCTGGGTCGCGCAGCGCGCTGGGTTGGGCGAACGCTCAGCCAGCTCCCCGACGATACGCGCCTGCCGTGGCACCGGGTGCTCGCCGCCGGTGGTCGTATCAGTCTGCCTGCAGGTAGCCCGTCTGGTGATGAACAGCGCGCGCGTTTGCGGGCAGAAGGCTTGAGCATCATGAATAATCGCGTGGATATGCGACGCCATGGCTGGCGCCAGATAGAGCACTGCGGTTAGAGTGCGCCCTTTGTTTCCGCAACCAGAGGCAGACTCCAGTCCATGCCCCGTAAAACCTGGCGCGAAGCGCTAGCTGCGTATTCCAGCCCCTCGACCCTAGTGCTGTTGCTGCTCGGTTTTGCCGCCGGCTTGCCGTACATGCTGGTGTTTTCAACACTTTCCGTCTGGTTGCGCGAAGCCGGTGTGGCCCGCGAAACCATTGGCTATGCCAGCCTGATCGGGCTGGCATACGCCTTCAAATGGGTGTGGTCGCCGCTGCTGGACCAATGGCGCCTGCCATTACTCGGCAAACTTGGCCGGCGTCGCTCATGGCTGGTGCTGTCACAGTCACTGGTTATCCTGGGCCTGATCGGCATGGGCTTTTGTGACCCGCAAAAACATCTGTCCTGGCTGATTGCCATTGCGGTTGTAGTGTCTTTCGCTTCGGCGACCCAGGACATTGCCGTCGATGCCTATCGCCTGGAAATCGCCGAAGACAACCGGCAGGCCGCGCTCGCCGCCAGTTACATGTCCGGTTATCGCGTAGCGGCCCTGCTGGCCACGGCGGGCGCCCTGTTCTTTGCCGAAGGCTTCGGTTCGACGGGCTTCAACTACAAACATTCGGCCTGGACCGGCACCTACGTGCTGTTCGGCCTGCTGATGGTCCCCGCACTGCTCACCACCCTGTTTATGCGCGAACCGCCGGTACCGTTGCGCACCCAGCTGTCAGCCGGGCGCTACAGCTTTGGCCATCAGCTGGCGTCAGTTTTTGTACTGATCGTACTGCTGGTATCTGTCCCGGCCATGTTCACCCAGCTCTACAACACCGATTTTGCTGGCGTGTTGTTTGAAGGGGTCAGCCCGCTGAACCTGATACTGGAAGACCGGGCGTTTCTACGCGCCATCCTGTACACCCTGCTCACCGTGTTGTGCCTTTCATCCATCGGACGACGCGGCCTGGCTCCGGTTCTGACCCCGGTTAATGACTTTATCGTTCGGTATCGCTGGCAAGCCCTGCTACTGCTGGGGTTGATTGCCACCTACCGCATGTCGGACACGGTCATGGGCGTAATGGCCAACGTGTTCTATATCGACCAGGGTTTCACCAAGGATCAGATTGCCGGTGTCAGCAAGATTTTCGGCCTGATCATGACCCTTGTCGGTGCGGGCATGGGCGGCTTGTTGATCGTGCGTTTCGGCATTTTGCCAATTCTGTTGATCGGTGGTGCAGCATCGGCAGGCACCAACCTGCTGTTCATGTTGCTGGCCGATATGGGCCCGAACCTGCAGATGCTGATTGTCACCATTTCCCTCGACAACTTCAGCTCCGGCCTCGCCACCTCAGCATTCGTAGCCTACCTGTCCAGTCTGACCAACCTCAAATTTTCCGCCACCCAGTACGCCCTGCTCAGCTCGATCATGCTGCTGCTACCGCGCTTGATGGGCGGTTACTCGGGGGTCATGGTCGAGAAGTTCGGTTATCACAACTTCTTTATCATTACCGCGGTGATGGGCATCCCGACGCTGCTGCTGATTGCCTTGCACTGGTATCAGGAGAGCCGCCGGGCCCGGCAAAAGCCCGTTGTCGACCTGGAAAAGGCCCAATAAACACGAGGGGGAGCACACCTCCCCCGCCCGCCCTGTACGCAGGCAGATCTCGCCCGTACAATGCCGAGTCATTTCTAGTCATCAGCAACGGCACCGGCTAACCATGCGCACCAGTCAATATTTGCTCGCCACACAGAAAGAAACGCCTTCAGATGCGGTCGTTATCAGCCATCAGCTGATGCTGCGCGCAGGCATGATTCGCAAACTTGCTTCGGGCCTCTACACCTGGCTGCCCATGGGCCTGCGGATCATGCGCAAGGCCGAAGCCATTGTTCGCGAAGAAATGAACGCTGCAGGCGCTCTGGAAGTGCTGATGCCGAGTATCCAGCCAGCTGAGTTGTGGCAGGAGTCCGGCCGTTGGGAAGAGTACGGTCCTGAACTGTTGCGCCTTAAAGACCGCCACGGTCGCGAGTTCTGCGTGGGCCCGACCCACGAAGAAGTGATCACCGACCTGTGCCGCAACGAGTTGAACAGCTACAAACAGCTGCCAATCAACCTGTACCAGATCCAGACCAAATTCCGTGACGAAATCCGCCCGCGCTTCGGCTTGATGCGCGGCCGCGAATTCATCATGAAGGACGCCTACTCCTTCCACGCAGACACCGCTTCGCTGCAGGTCACCTATGACCGTATGCACCAGGCCTACTGCAACGTGTTCACCCGCCTGGGCCTGAACTTCCGCCCGGTTGAAGCCGACAACGGCTCCATCGGCGGTGCCGGCTCCCACGAGTTCCACGTTCTGGCTGAATCCGGCGAAGACGATATCGTCTTCAGCAATGGTTCCGACTACGCGGCCAACATCGAAAAAGCCGAAGCCGTGCCCGCTGAAACTTCGCGCCCTGCTGCCACCCAGGAGCTGCGCCTGGTCGACACGCCGGACGCCAAGACCATCGCGCAATTGGTTGATGGCTATGACCTGCCAATCGAAAAGACCGTCAAGACCCTGATCGTTCACGCCGCCGAAGCTGGCAAACTGATCGCTCTGGTGATCCGTGGCGATCACGAACTCAACGAAATCAAGGCTGCCAACCATCCGCTGGTGCACAGCCCGCTGGTCATGGCCTCGGATGCCGAACTGCGTGACGCCATCGGCGCCGGCGCTGGCTCTCTGGGCCCGCTGAACCTGCCACTGCCATGCATCATTGATCGCTCGGTCGAGCTGATGAGCGACTTCGGTGTGGGTGCCAATATCGACGACAAACACTATTTCGGCGTGAACTGGGAGCGCGACCTGCCAGTACCGACCGTTGCCGACCTGCGCAACGTGGTGGCCGGCGACCCTAGCCCGGACGGCAAAGGCACGCTGGAAATCAAGCGCGGTATCGAAGTGGGTCACATCTTCCAGCTGGGCACCAAGTACAGCGAAGCCATGAAGTGCCAGGTACTGGGCGAAAACGGCAAGCCGGTCACCCTGGCCATGGGCTGCTACGGCATTGGTGTTTCCCGCGTGGTTGCCGCAGCCATCGAGCAGAACAACGACGAGCGTGGCATTATCTGGAGCGATGCCCTGGCCCCGTTCCAGGTTGCCCTGGTACCGCTGCGCTACGAAACCGAAGCCGTACGTGAAGCTACCGACACGCTCTATGCCGAACTGACTGCAGCTGGCTTTGAAGTGCTGCTGGACGATCGCGACAAGAAAACCAGCCCCGGCATCAAGTTCGCAGACATGGAACTGATCGGCATCCCGCACCGGATCGTGGTCAGCGACCGTGGCCTGGCTGAAGGCAATCTGGAATACAAGAGCCGCACCGAAGCAGAGCCGCAAGCCCTGCCCGTTGCTGATGTGCTTGCCTTCCTTCAGGCCCGTATCGCTCGCTGAAACCAGATAGAGACGCCATGTTCACTCGAAACACCTTGACCCTCGGGGGCGCCGCCATGTGCGGCGCCCTGCTGCTGAGCGGCTGTGCCAATCACATGTCGCAACGCAGCGAGCACGAGGAACGCATCGAGCGCAAACTGCTCGCCCACAGCCTGCAGATCGATGTCGGCTCGCCAACTGTGCTTGAGCTGCCGCAACGTCGTGTGCGCATCAATGAACAGAAGACCTTCGAGGTCACCGAGTTCGATGTCACACGTCATTACGACCGCTACACCCCATACCAACCCTGGCGCGAAGTCTACGAGATTCCGCTGGGCGCGGTGGCTATTGTCGCCGGGGTAGGTGCCAATGTGCTTAATGTGTTCATGTTCGGGCAACTGCCTGACAGCGTGACCAAAGACTGGATCAACTACGGCTTTGCAGGGGTAAACCCGGCGATGAACGTGCAGTCCCATGGCCGCGCCGAGCAGAACCTGGCGGGGATTGATGATGTTCAGCGTGACAAGCGCCTGGAATATTCAAGCCTGCCCTGGGCCGAACGCCCGGTGGTGATCAAGGCTGGCAAACAGACCCACGAGCTGACCACAGACCGCAATGGCGTGCTGCGCCTCAACCTGCTGGACAGCCCTTTTGCCGAACAGGATCTCAATCACGTCGGCAAGCTGACCATCATGGTGGAAGACGCCCAGGACGAAACCCATTCCGATTCGACCCTGTCGATCAGCAGTCACCTGCGTGGCAAGCTGCTCGAAGCACATAACCTGATCTACGACGACCTGGAGGGTGACGACGTCAACCAATGGGTACATCGGGTCAAACGCCTGTCGGAACTGGGGCTGGAAGAAGAAGCCAGCGAACTGGAACAAAGCCTGATCGAACTCACGCGCAACGATCCTGAGCTGCAACGTGAATTTCTTCAATCCTTGACCAAAAATGCCGGGAGACTGGTAGCGGATCCCGGCGTCAGTTGACGCAACTCTGACATGTGGGAGCGGGCTTGCTCGCGATGATATGGCTGCGGTTTTCCTGACAGACCGCACGCCAGCATCGCGAGCAAGCCCGCTCCCCCAACCAGCAAACCAGCCTACCCCTTGAACAGCTCCAGCTGCTCAAAACCACTGTTCAAATCATGCAAACGCACGCCCAGCCCGAGCAATCGCACGGGCCTGGCACCGCGCGCAAACGCCTGGCTCAACAACCCCTGATAACTCTCAAGGTCGCGCCCGGCACCGGATTGCTCCAGCGTGGTCTGGGTAAAGTCATGGAACTTCACTTTGACAAACGGCTTGCCGGGGCGATAACTGCTGTCGATACGGCCAATACGCCGGTTCAGGGTCTCTAGCAACTCCGGGAGTTTCTCCAGGCAAGAGGCCAGATCTGGCAGGTCAGTATCGTAAGTGTTTTCCACGCTGACTGACTGACGCCGACTGTCACTTTGCACCGGACGCTCATCAATCCCCTGCGCCAACCCCCACAACCGCTCACCAAAACTGCCGAATTCCCGCACCAGAGCCAGTTTGTTCCAATCACGCAGTTGCAGGCAGGTTTCGATACCCAGGCGCCCAAGCTTGTCCGCCGTGACTTTGCCCACGCCATGCAGCTTATTGACCGGCAAGGCAGACACGAAATCATCAACCTGATCAGGGGTGATCACGAACAAGCCGTTGGGCTTGCGCCAGTCACTGGCAATTTTGGCCAGAAACTTGTTGGGGGCTACCCCGGCCGACACCGTGATATGCAACTGATTGGAAACGCGCCGGCGGATGTCCTGAGCTATGCGCGTGGCACTGCCGGCAAAATGCGGGCTGTCGGATACATCCAGATAGGCTTCATCCAGAGACAGCGGCTCAATCAGCTCGGTGTAGTCGCGCAAGATGCCGTGAATCTCTCTGGACGCTTCTTTATAAGCATCCATCCTGCCGTTGACGATAACCAGGTCCGGGCACAGCTTGAGCGCATGCCGGGACGCCATTGCCGAGCGCACGCCATAAGCCCGAGCTTCATAATTACAGGTCGAGATGACCCCGCGCCGATCAGCCGAGCCCCCGACAGCCATCGGCTTGTTTGCCAGGCTCGGGTCATCACGCATCTCAATAGCGGCATAGAAACAGTCACAGTCGACGTGGATGATTTTGCGCTGCGTCATGTAAGGCGGTGTTCTTCAAGGAGGTAGGCAATACTCGGCGCAAGTATGTCACCGCGAACTGTATATAGCACCAGTAGTCTTGATTCTCCCCGACAGACGCGGGAAAAATCGCAGCTGAATTGTTTTTTTCAATCGAATCTCTACCCTCAATAGAGCTACACCCCATACGGAACAGGGCCTGCAGGTCTTTTTATAGCTGTATTTTCTAGCTAAGCAATTGACGCATAACGAATTTTTCTAAATTAACGTTTGACAGCCCTGCGTATCGCTGTAGAATCCACCCCACAGACGCGGGATGGAGCAGTCTGGTAGCTCGTCGGGCTCATAACCCGAAGGTCGTCGGTTCAAATCCGGCTC
>NZ_JASJWL010000047.1:0-38995 GCF_035019225.1 Pseudomonas sp. CCC4.1
AAGAAGCAGGAAGCCCTCGTCGCGTTCGGTTCTGGTGTCGTGGGCTAGGAGATGAGTATAAGAGACAGCGCGAAGGTTGTTCGCGAGCAGGCTCGCTCCCACGGCAGGAATTGATCGACTAAAGAGTATCTGCAGAGATCGATTCAACCAAGCGCCGTATCCATCACCATCATCAAACAAAAGCCGACACACAGCCCCAGGCTCGCCAGCTTTTCGTGGCCATTGCGCCGCGACTCGGGGATGACTTCCTGGGTGACCACCAGCAGCATCGCCCCGGCCGCCAATGCCAGACCCAACGGCAACAGCACCTCGGCCAAGTTGACCAGCCAGGCACAGAGCACCGCAAAGACCGGCTCAACCAGACCTGATGCCGCACCAATCAGGAACGCCTTGACCCGCGACATGCCCGCCCCTGCCAATACAAGGGCAATCACCAGGCCTTCCGGCACATCCTGCAACGCAATGCCCATCGCCAGGCTATCGGCATCCGGCATGCCGCCACCCGCCGACACCCCGACCGCCATGCCTTCAGGAATGTTGTGCGCCACAATGGCAATCACAAACAACCAGATGCGCGGCGCGATGACCGGCTCGCCGGGGCGACTGACAAATACCTCCGGCCCGGCGCCCGAGACCTTGCGATCCACCAGAAACAGGCAGAATGCGCCCAGCAGGATCCCTGCACTTATAAGCCCGCTGGCGGGCCAGGGTGACAACCCCAGGCTTTGCGCTGCCGCAATGCCCGGCACTATCAGCGAAAAGGCCGTGGCCGCCAGCATCACACCGGCCCCAAAGCCCAGCAGAGTGTCACTGACCGCCACCGGCATTTTTCGAATAACCAGGACAGGCACGGCGCCTAACGCCGTGCCCAGTGCACACAACGCACCGCCCTGCAGCGCCCGCAGCAGCCGGGGCTCCAGATCCAGCCAGACCAGCCCCTTGGCAACCAACAGGGCCGTACCCGCCAACAGCAAAAGCGTACCGAAGGCATAGCGAAACATTCGAACGCCACCGACCGCTAAAATTTGCGTGCCCATAATCCGCCTGAATCCTTTCGTTGCGCTTAGCCAATCGCCGCTTGATAGCGTCGCGCCACTTCCGGCCAGTTGATCACGTTGTAAAACGCGTTGATATACTCCGGGCGGCGGTTTTGATAGCGCAGGTAATACGCGTGCTCCCACACATCAAGCCCCAGGATCGGCGTATTGCCGTTCATCAGCGGGCTGTCCTGGTTGCCGCTGCTTTCGATTACCAGCGTTTTTTGCGGGGTCACGCTCAACCATGCCCAGCCACTGCCAAAACGCGTCAGCGCGGCTTTGGTAAAGTTTTCCTTGAACGCCTCCAGACCACCCAACTGCTCGTCAATCGCCTTGGCCAGCGCATCTTCGGGCTTACCCCCGCCTTTAGGGCTCATAACTTCCCAGAACAACGAGTGGTTGGCATGCCCGCCACCCTGGTTGATCACTGCAGCGCGCAGCTTTTCGGGCAACTGATGAACACTGGCCACCAGTTTTTCCACCGGCCACTTGGCCCATTCGGTGCCCTCTACGGCCGCATTGAGGTTATTGATGTAGGTCTGGTGATGCTTGGTGTAGTGAATTTCCATGGTTTGCGCATCAATATGCGGTTCAAGCGCGTCATAGGCATAAGGCAATGCAGGCAAGGTGTAAGTCATTTCAATGTGCTCCTAAGTGATGGCCGCTAACTGTCGAGAACTCATGGCTGCTCTGAGCCACATTGCTTTTGAGCAACAGGTTGGAGCGCGGGTACTCGCCGTACTCACTGATAAAATTCAAAAGCTCTACGTAGGTCTTGCTGCTCTGACGCAGCGCCGCTTCACGTAATGCTGTCGGCAGGCGCGCGTTCTGCATGGTTTGCAACAATCGCTGATGAATCGCACAGAGGTACTCCACGCTCTCCTCCGGTTGATTGAGGCGCAAATGCAGATCCGCCAGGTTGTGGTGTGAAATGACGCAGGCGGCCACTGCTTCGTCGGCATCACTCCAGCGCTCGAACAGCACCTGGGCCAGGGCCAGCGCCTGCAGATAATGCTCGCGGGCATCGACCAGTTCGCCTTCGGCGAAACAGCGGTTGGCTCTTTCGATCGTGCGTTTCCAGTGATCCATGTGAACCTCCAAAGCAGTGTCGATGGATTAAACGCCGCCGGCGGTGAGTTTCTCGGGGTCGAGAAGGACCTCAAGCTGGCTGCGTGACAAATCCGTGTATTCAAGTGCCACATCGATTACCGGGCGCCCTTGCTGGTAAGCGGTCTTGGCAATTTCGGCGGCTTTTTGATAACCGATGATCGGGTTCAGTGCCGTTACCAGGATCGGGTTGCGCGACAGCGCCTCCTTGAGCTTGGCTTCATTGACCTTGAAGCTGGCGATGGCCTTGTCAGCCAACAGGCGGCTTGAGTTGGCCATGAGTTCGATGCTGCTCAACAGGTTGTGCGCAATCACCGGCAGCATGACGTTCAGTTCGAAATTGCCGGACTGACCTGCCACGGTGATCGCCGCGTCGTTGCCGATGACCTGGGCCGCGACCATCGCCGTGGCTTCCGGAATCACCGGATTGACCTTGCCCGGCATGATCGACGAGCCCGGCTGTAACGCCTCAAGTTCGATTTCGCCCAGACCGGCCAGGGGGCCGGAGTTCATCCAGCGCAGGTCGTTGGCGATTTTCATCAGTGACACTGCCGTGGCCTTCAACTGACCAGAAACAGCCACTGCGGTGTCTTGCGAACCAATCAAGGCAAACAGGTCCTTGCCCGGCGTGAAGGCCACCCCGGTCAGCTCGCTGAGTTGCTGACTGAATAACGCAGCAAACTGCGGGTGGGCGTTAATCCCGGTGCCCACCGCGGTACCGCCCTGGGCCAGGGCTTGCAGAGCTGGCTGCAGGTTATGCAAATGCTCGATATTGGCCTTGAGCTGCTGCGCCCAGCCATTGAGCACCTGGCTCATGCGTACCGGCATCGCGTCCATCAAGTGGGTGCGCCCGGTTTTGACGTAGGCGTGAACCTCGATCGCCTTGCGCTCGATAACCTGCACCAGATGGCTCAGCGCCGGCAGCAACTGCTCGTGCAGGCCCAGTGCAGCGCTGACATGGATGGTGGTCGGGATAATGTCGTTGCTGCTTTGCCCGCAGTTGACGTGATCGTTGGGGTTCACCGGCTCGCCCAGCAGCCGCGTGGCCAGGGTTGCAATCACTTCGTTGGCATTCATGTTGGAGCTGGTGCCCGAACCGGTCTGGAAAATATCCACCGGGAAGTGCTCCATGAAATCACCGGTCAACAGGATCTGGGTGGCCTCGACAATCGCCTCGCCCTGGGCCGCGCTGATCTGCTTGAGTTCAACGTTGGCCAGGGCCGCTGCGCCCTTGGCCAGGATCAGGGCGCGAATGAATTGCGCAGGCATGCGTTGATGGCTGATGGGGAAGTTGTCGACTGCACGCTGGGTTTGCGCACCGTACAACGCGGATTCAGGCACACGCAACTCACCCATGCTGTCACGTTCGATACGAGTGTTACTCATCGGGAAATCCTTGCACCAGTTCTGTTAAAGAAATTGAAGGTTCGAGCTCGCAGGTTGCCAACTGCCAGGCAAAGCTTTGCCAGCGCTTGAGTCGGCAATTGCACAAGGCTTGGGTTTCGAGGTCGCGCAGCGGACGCCACGCGTTGTCCAGGCACAGATTGCGCCAGTGCCAAGGCAGCGCGGTGTCAGTGGCTGTATCTAGCATCAGGCGGAAGGTGGTGACCGCAATCAACCACGGGGAAGTGGCTGTACAGCCAGCAAGATAGCGGCCTTCAGCCAGGTAATGCTCGATCAGGCGCGGCTCGTCCGGCGCCAGCCCGCAGCGGATCTGGCGGCTCATCCAGCGCCAGCTTTCTAGATACGGCCCTTCACGCAACGCAGAACTCATGACCCAGGCTCACTCGATAATGAGATTCATTATTAAGCGATATTGATTATCAAAACAAGTCTGCTAAAGGACAGGATGCACAAACACAAAAAAGGCGTATCACCGTTGCAGTGATACGCCTTGGCATGGAACAGGCCAGTCTTAGCTGCCCGCCACCATCATGCGTTCAATCAGCACCGAACCGGTGCGGATGTTGCTGCGCAGCTCCAGATCGTTGCCCACGGCCACGATCTGTTTAAACATATCGCGCATATTGCCGGCGATGGTCACTTCCTGCACCGGGAACTGGATTTCGCCATTCTCGACCCAGAAACCCGCCGCGCCACGGGAATAGTCACCGGTGACCATGTTCAGGCCGCTGCCCATTAACTCGGTGACAAACAGACCACGCCCCATTTTGCGAATCAAGGCTGCCTGGTCTTCATCACCGTGTGTCACAAAGAGGTTATGCACGCCGCCGGCGTTGGCAGTGCTCGGCATGCCCAGTTTGCGCCCCGAGTAAGTGCTCAGGATGTACGAAACCAACTCGCCGTCCTTGATAAACGGTTTGGCGTAAGTGGCCAGGCCATCATTGTCGAACGACGAGCTGCCCATGGCGCGCATCAGGTGCGGGCGCTCATCCAGGGTCAACCATTCAGGGAAAATCTGCTGCCCCATTGCATCGAGCAGGAACGACGATTTACGGTACAGGTTGCCACCCGAGATTGCCCCCAGGAAACTGCCAAACAGGCCGCCAGCCAGTTCGGCCGAGAACAGCACCGGCACCTCGCACGTCGGTACCGGGCGCGAGCCCAGTCGCCGGGCAGCGCGCTCGGCGGCGCGCTGGCCAATGCTCACGGCGTCCATCAACAACTCGCCCTGGCAATTGACGTCATACCAGTAGTCACGCTGCATCTGGCCGTCGCCTTCGGCAATCATTACGCAACTGAGGCTGTGACGGGTCGAAGCCGAGCCGCCGATAAAACCATGGCTATTGCCGTACACGCGGCAGCCCTGATGGGTGCTGAGGGTGGTGCCATCGGCATTTTTGATCCGGCTGTCGGCCTCAAATGCAGCGGCTTCGCAGGCCAGGGCCTTTTCAATGGCCTGCTCGGGGGTGATGTCCCAGGTGTGGAACACATCAAAGTCTTTCAGTTCACGCGCCATCAGGCTGGCATCGGCCAAACCCGAGCTTTCGTCTTCCGAGGTGTGTTTGGCAATCGCCAGGGCGGCGGCGACGGTTTCGCGGATGGCATCCGGGCCGGTGGCCGAGGTGCTGGCCGAGCCTTTGCGCTGGCCTACATAGAGGGTGATGCCAAAACCCTGGTCACGGTTGAACTCTACGGTTTCAACTTCGCGCTGACGTACCGAGGTCGACAACCCCTGCTCCAGCGACACGGCTACTTCACAGGCGCTGGCACCCTGGCGCCTGGCTTCGGCGATGATTTGCTCGACCTGTTCCTGCAGTGCCGGCAAGGCCTGCGGGCCGACGCTTTGAACTGCACTCATGGTTTTCTCCACTCAAATTCTGTTTTCGGCAGGGCCGCCGAGCGACCGGGCCGGACAAGCGGCCCCCGACTGGTTATCATGGCGGCGTTTCTTTGCGGACTGCCACCATGGTTGATTCTTACGACGACGCCTTCGACGGCGAAAAAAGCAAATCGCAGGTCAAACGCGAGCTTCATGCTCTGGTTGATCTGGGCGAGCGTCTCACGACACTCAAGCCTGACTTGCTGAACAAAATGCCCCTGACTGACGCTATGCGTAAGGCTTTGGCAGATGCTCCAAAACACACGGCTCATATTGCGCGCAAGCGCCATATGATGTTCATCGGCAAACTGATGCGCGATCAACCGCTTGACGAAATTCTTGCCTTGATCGATCAAGTCGATGCCTCTTCTCGCCAGTACAACGAACGTTTTCACAACCTCGAGCGCTGGCGTGATCGCCTGATCGAGGGTGATGACGCTGTACTGGAAAAGTTTGTTGCCGAGTTCCCTGAAGCCGACCGCCAGCAAATGCGTTCGGTGATACGTCAGGCCAAACACGAGCTGGCTCATAACAAGGCACCGGCTTCAAGCCGCAAATTGTTCAAGTACATCCGTGGGTTGGACGAGACTCAACGCGGTCTGCGTTAAGCCTCGTACCCGTGAAGGTTGCCTGGCAACCTTCACGGGACCTCCCCTCAACCGCCCGTACCGCCTACAGTGATCGCGTCAATCTTCAGGGTTGGCTGGCCGACACCTACCGGCACCGACTGCCCATCCTTGCCACACGTGCCTACGCCGCTGTCCAGCGACAGATCGTTACCGACCATCGACACCTTGCTCATTGCTTCCGGCCCGTTGCCAATCAGGGTCGCGCCTTTGACTGGGCGAGTGATTTTGCCGTCTTCAATCAGATAGGCTTCGCTGGTGGAGAACACAAACTTGCCGCTGGTGATATCGACCTGACCACCACCCAGATTGGCGCAGTAGATGCCCTTTTTCACCGAAGCGATGATTTCGGCAGGATCGCTTTCGCCGCCCAGCATGTAGGTGTTGGTCATGCGCGGCATCGGCAAGTGCGCATAGGATTCGCGACGGCCGTTGCCGGTGCGCGCCACGCCCATCAGACGGGCATTGAGCTTGTCCTGCATATAGCCCTTGAGCACGCCGTTTTCAATCAGGGTGGTGCACTCGGTCGGGGTGCCTTCGTCATCCACGCTCAGCGAGCCACGGCGGCCCGCCAGGGTACCGTCATCGACGATGGTGCACAGTTTGGAAGCAACCATTTCGCCCATGCGTCCGCTGTAGGCAGAACTGCCCTTGCGGTTGAAGTCCCCTTCCAGACCGTGACCCACCGCTTCATGCAACAGTACGCCGGACCAACCCGAGCCCAGAACCACCGGCATGGTGCCTGCCGGAGCCGGTACCGCTTCGAGGTTGACCAGGGCCTGGCGCAACGCTTCACGGGCGTAACCCATGGCACGATCGTCAGTGAGGAAATAGCGGTAGTCGGTACGCCCGCCACCACCATGACCGCCGCGCTCGCGACGGCCATTCTGCTCAACGATGACGCTGACGTTGAAACGCACCAGCGGCCGGATATCTGCCGCCAGCCCGCCATCGGTGGAGGCCACCAGAATCCGCTCCCAGACCCCGGCCATGCTCACGGTGACTTGCTGGATACGCGGATCTAGGGCGCGGGTGGCGGCATCGACACGCTTGAGCAGCTCGACCTTTTCTGCGCGGCTGATGACTTCCAGCGGGTTGTCCGGGCCATACAGCTGAGCCACGTCCTGAGTGGTGAACGCCTGCACCGTGCCGTTTTGCCCGGCACGGGAGATCGAACGGGCGGCGCGGGCGGCCTGACCCAATGCGTCCAGGGTAATGGCATTGCTGTAGGCAAAGCCGGTCTTCTCGCCAGACTGGGCGCGAACACCTACACCCTGGTCGAGGTTAAAGCTGCCTTCTTTGACGATGCCGTCTTCCAGCGCCCAGGATTCGGAAATCTGGCCCTGGAAATACAGGTCTGCCGCGTCGATACCCGGCCCGGCCAGGTCGCCCAATACGCTTTGCAGACTTTCGATGGTGACACCTCCGGGTGCCAACAGGTGTTCGCTGACTGAGGTCAACAACTCGCTCATAATCACTCCGTCTTGGCCCCTGCTTCAGCATCTTTGAGTGCTGAACCCTCGGGCCTGAAAAATCTGTTCTGTGGGAGCGGGCTTGCTCGCGATGGCATCGATGCGGGGCAACGGTTACACCCTGTCGCCTGCATCGCGAGCAAGCCCGCTCCCACTTAAATTAGATGGGCGTTGAACCGCCGATGGCTCACCACCGGCATGCGCGCCCTGATATCCGCCTGCTCAAGCGCATCGCGGCGGGCCAGCAACACCCCCTCGCCCTGCGCCTGCTCGGCCAGCACCCGCCCCCAGGGATCGATAATGGCTGCATGCCCCCAGGTTTCTCGCGGGCCCGGATGCACGCCGCCCTGGGCCGCTGCAAGGATATAGCACTGGGTTTCAATGGCGCGGGCGCGTATCAGTATCTCCCAATGGGCCGCACCCGTGACAGCGGTAAAGGCCGAGGGCGCGGTAATCAGTTCAGCGCCCGCAGTGCGCAGCTCACTGTACAGCTCCGGGAAGCGCAGGTCATAACATACGCTCAGGCCCAGCTTGCCGACCGGGGTATCAACCACCACCACACGCTTGCCCCGGGCATAGTCATCAGACTCGCGATAGCGGCCACGGTTGTCAGACACATCCACATCAAACAAGTGCAATTTGTCGTAACGGGCCGCTTGCTCGCCCTCGGCGTTGATCAGCAATGAACAAGCATTGACCTTGGCTTCAGGCTGCCCCTCTGGCGGCAGAGGCAAAGTACCAGCCACTACCCATAACTTGAGGTCGCGGGCGGTCTGTTTCAACCAGGGCAGGATCGGGCCCTCGCCCAAGGCCTCGGCGCGGCCGATGGCGGCAGTATCGCGACGGCCCATCGCGGCAAAGTTCTCGGGCAACACGGCCAGTTGCGCACCGCCTTGGGCAGCCTCCTCCAGCAGGCGACGGGCCTGGGCCAGATTGGCCAGGACATCGCTCTGGCTGACCATTTGAATCACTGCCAGGGTCATGCTGCGCTCCTAGTGTTTCTCGAAAGGCTTGTCGAAAGTGATCTTCGGATCGTTCCACGGCCCTTGAATGCTGTATTGCACGCTGGCGAAGCGCGACACCTGGTCACCGATCAGCTTGTTGAGCAGGAACATCGCCCCGCCCGCTGCCGGCCCGCCCACCAACAGCGCTGCAAGGGGCAGGTTATTGGTCACGGGCAAGGTCACCAGCAGCTTGGCGTCGACCCGGTCGGTGACCATGTTCAATGTACCGTTAAGTTCCAGATTGGTGGACGGCCCGGTCATCAGGATCGGCTTGCCTGTGCTGTACACGCCGCTGCGGGCATTGAGCACGCCCTTGACCCGGTCATAGCTCAGGCCCTTGCCGAACAGGTCGGAGAAGTCCAGGCGCAGACGGCGGCCAATGGCGTTGAAGTTGAGCAAGCCAAAAATGCGCAGCACCTGGGCGCTGCCGTCGACTTCCACAAACTGCCCCTTGTTGAGCGAGGCGTCCAGTGTGCCGGAGAAACGCTTGAGACCAATCCACGCTGGCGAACCGGGCCAGTTGCCATCGATGTCCACATGAAAGTTGTCGCTGGTGACGCTGGGGGCAAAGCCCCAGTTCTTCAGCACCGTGGCCAGGTTGCCGCCACCCAGGCGCCCCTGGTACCAGCTTTTGCTGTTACCCGCCACGCCTTCCCAGCCGCCCGAACCTTCAAGCAGCATGCCCTTGAGCCCCAGATTGAGACTGGTAAGGCTGATGCCCCGGCTGTTGGGTCGAATGTTGAGTGACCAGGCACCAAGCAGGTCCGCCCCCTGGTAGAGCTGGCGAATAATGATGTCCAGAGCCGGTATTTTGCGCGGGTCGACCGCAGCCAGCGGGTCGGGGGCATTCTCGTCTGCCACCGTCTTGGGATCAGGCGCAGGCAGGCGAATGGTCTGCATGTTGACCACAATCGGCGCGTTGTTCGCATCCGGTAGGGTCACGGCGCCGATGGCCTGCTTGCTGTCGATTTGCAGCGCCCAGGAGGCGGCGACGCGCTTCATGACCAGGCGCACCTGATCCAATTGGGTGCCGAAGGCAATCAACTTGCCGACTTTAAAGTCCGCACTGCTGAGCAGTTGCTTGGCGCTGCCGCCGGGGTCATTGCCGGCATATCGTTCGACCAGCGCCTGCCAGGGGGCGACGTCCAGCTCCGACAGCACGCCGCGAATGCGCAGGCCCTTGGTCGTGGGCAAAACGGGTTTGCCATCGCCCAGGAACAACTCGCCACGCCCGTCTTCAAACTTGCCATTGGGGGCAGCAAAGGTCAGGTTGACCAGGTCGCCGTAGTCAAACCAGTACCGCCGCTCGGCCCCTTGCAGAGTCATGCGAAACACGCTGTTGCGGCTTTCATTGGCCGCCAGCCCGAAGGGTGCCGGCAAATCCACCACCGCGCCCTTGAGGCTGGAGCTGACGCGTAACTGGCTGTCGGCACCGTCCAGGGTCAGTTGCAACTGATAGGGCAAGTCACCGCTTACCGGGATCGGTTGATTGAACTTGAGCCAGTCCGTGAGTTTTTTCACCCCCACCTGACCGCTGGCCACCACCCGGGTGCTGATGCGGCCAGGCTTGCCGTCGGCAAAGATCTGCGCGGTGATCGGGCGATCGAACGCCCGGGCGCTGATGCCCTTGCCGCTCAGGCCCTTGGCACTGTCAAAGCGCAGGTCACCCTTGAGCTGGGTCAGTTCAAGCTCGGGTTCGCTGATTTTCAGGCGCGCCTTGTCGACATTGAAGTCCACCAGGATTTTTGGCTCCACGCCCTGTTCCAGCGGGATGTCCAGATCAACACGGCCCTTGAGCGAACCTTCACCCTGCCAGCCAGCGAACGTTTCTGCGGTACCTATCGGTGCTTCCTGAAGAATTTTCAGACCGTCCCCCAGCCCGCCCTCAAAGTCGCCATCCAGAAACAGATGGCTGACCTTGCCGGCAGGCACATGCGGGATGCTGACAGCCACGTTACGCACACGGGTGTCGAGTAGCTGACCTTTGCTGGCCATGATCCGCACACCGCTATCTTCAATAAACACATCGCCCGACACGTTACGCACATGGGGCCAGCCAGGCTGGAACGCCAGTTCTGCGCCATGCACCTTGAAAAACAGGCTGATATTGCGCGCCGCCGCAACGGCGTCATGGCTCAGCGAACCTTGATACTGGAAGAAGCCCTCTTCGACTGCGCCTTTGATAATCGCCGTGCTCAGCCACTCCGAAAGCGCCGGACTCAGTACTTCAGGCAGGTACTTGGGGGTAAAACGGCCGTCGCCATCTGTCAGGCCCACCCGCAGGTCCATGTAATCTTCCTGGGAATGGTCAAGGTGAATGCGGATCAAAAAGTCGGCCGCGATATTGCCCTCTTCCCCCAGCACTTTGATGTAGGGCGCAATCAGGGTGAAGCTGTCCTTGTTCAGGGTCCAGGTCAGCAGGGCATTGGCTTGCAGGTATTGCCAGGGCTTGGCGAAGATCGGGTCGAGGTGCAGCATGAAGTCTTTGCTGTCCAGGCGCAGTTCGCCCTTGCCCAGGTCGCCGCTGATCAGGCCACTGACATTGCGCGCCGCCGGAGCGCCGTGGGTGGCATTGAAGCCGACCTGCTCCAGATTGGCCGCAAAGCTGATTTTTTGATCGTCCGTGGCTGCTGGTCGATAATCAGCCAGCACATTGCGCAAGGTGCCGGTAACGCTCAATTGATCGATGACTTTGGCGACGGCTTCCGGCACGGGGGCCAGTGAGTCCATCAGCGGCGTGATCGGGGTCAGGTCCAGGCGGTCGGCCTGCAGGTGCCAACGCTCCTGCTCCTTGTCGGTGGCCGCGAACTGCTGCAGTTGCAGACGGGTTTCCCAACGGGTCTTGCCCAGGTTCATGGCCAGTGAGTCGAGCACCACCCTGAAACCCTGTTTGCCGCGCTCAGCCCAGGCATGCAGCGCCAGGTTCTCGATGGTCTCGGGTTTGCGATCGGCATAGGCACCACTGAACCGGGTCGCATTCAGGCGCGCCACCGCGCTCTGTACCGAGCCCTGGCTCCAGTTGAACCAGAACTCGCCTCCAGCCTTGAGCTCGGAGACTTTCCACGGTGCGATCAGCGTGGCCGGCAGCCACTTGGCCCAATCACTTTGCGGCAGGCTCACATAGGCCTGGGCCGCACCGTCACGCCAGTGGCTGGCCTGAACCTGTGTGCTGAGGCTCAGCGCCACGGGCTGGCCATCGGGCAAGGTCAGCCGCGCATCAAGACGCTGGTCCGACGCGCCGACGTCCAGCGTCAGCCCGACATAAGTCAGGGTCAGCGGGGATTGTTTGTAGGGTTCCAGGGTCACCTGGCTGTCGAGCACCGACAACCGCGCCACACGTTGCAGCTGGTTGAGCAACTGCTCAGGGTCAAGCGGCTGGTCATCCTGCACCGGCAGCCCTTCGAGTGCCCAGTGGCCGTGTTCATCCTGGCGCAAGCTCAGTTGCAGACCATTGAGTTGCACGTGACCAATACGGATATCACGGTTCAACAGGCTGGCCCACACATCGGGCACCACCTGCACTTCATCCAGACGCAGGGCGCTGTTGCCCTCACCGACCATGACGTCGTGGGCCTTCAATACCGGCGCCATGCCGCTCCAGCTTCCTTCCAGGCTGCCAATGGTCAATGGCATGCCCAGCGCTTCACGGGCTTTGCTCTGCACTTCAACGCGGTATTCGGCGATCAGGGGGGTCAATTCACGGCCGATACTGACGTACAACGCCGTCAGGACCAAAACCAGAGCGCACGCGCCCAGCCCCCAACGGGTCAGCGCGGCAAAAAAGCGTGTCAGACGCTCCATGTCAGGTGGCCCCTTAAATAATGATCGTAGGGGCCGGTTTCAGCCCCTTTTCGACGCTATGTGACGCTAGATACTTCAGAGCAGCACCACGTCGTATTGTTCCTGGGAGTACATGGTTTCGACCTGAAAACGAATCGTGCGACCGATAAACCCTTCCAGCTCCGCGACATTGCCTGACTCTTCGTCCAGTAAACGATCCACCACTTTCTGGTTGGCCAGCACACGATAGCCGGTCGCTTGATAAGCCCGGGCCTCTCGCAGGATCTCACGGAAGATTTCATAGCAGATGGTTTCGGGGGTTTTCAACTTTCCCCGGCCCTGGCAGCACACGCACGGCTCGCACAACACTTGCTCCAGGCTCTCGCGCGTACGTTTGCGGGTCATCTGCACCAGACCCAACTCGGTAATGCCGATGATGTTGGTCTTGGCGTGATCACGCTCCAGCTGTTTTTCCAGGGTGCGTATCACCTGGCGCTGGTGCTCTTCATCTTCCATGTCGATAAAGTCGATGATGATGATCCCGCCCAGGTTGCGCAGGCGCAGTTGCCGGGCAATCGCGGTAGCCGCTTCGAGGTTGGTCTTGAAGATGGTTTCCTCAAGGTTGCGATGCCCCACAAACGCGCCGGTGTTGACGTCGATGGTGGTCATGGCCTCAGCCGGGTCGACCACCAGATAACCGCCGGACTTGAGCGGTACCTTGCGGTCCAGGGCCTTCTGGATTTCGTCTTCAACGCCGTACAAATCGAAAATCGGCCGTTCGCCCGGGTAGTGCTCAAGGCGGTCGGCGATTTCCGGCATCAGTTCGGCAACAAATTGCGTGGTCCTCTGAAAGGTTTCCCGCGAATCGATGCGAATTTTCTCGATCTTGGGGCTGACCAGATCACGCAATGTACGCAGCGCCAGGCCCAGGTCTTCGTAGATCACCGTCGGCGCGCCAACCGTCTTGATCTGGGCACCGATCTGGTCCCACAAACGACGCAGGTAGCGAATATCCATCAGGATCTCATCCGCCCCGGCACCTTCGGCCGCCGTACGCAGGATAAACCCGCCGGCTTCCTTGATGCCTTCCTGGGCCACGCAATCACTGACCACCTGTTTAAGGCGTTCGCGCTCGGCTTCGTCTTCGATCTTCAGCGAAATGCCGACATGGGCAGTGCGCGGCATATACACCAGGTAGCGCGAGGGTATCGACAGTTGAGTCGTCAGGCGCGCACCTTTTGAACCTATCGGGTCTTTGGTGACTTGCACCACCAGGCTCTGGCCTTCATGCACCAGCGTACCGATGCTTTCAACGGCCTGGCCTTCACGCAGGGAAATTTCGGAGGCATGAATAAAAGCAGCACGATCCAGACCGATATCCACAAAGGCAGCCTGCATGCCGGGCAAAACCCTGACAATCTTGCCTTTGTAGATATTACCGACAATGCCCCGGCGCTGGGTACGTTCGACATGCACCTCTTGCAGAACACCGTTCTCTACCACTGCCACGCGCGATTCCATCGGCGTGATGTTGATCAGGATCTCTTCACTCATGGCTGGGTCTCGTTCAGGCGTCATCACAGTAGTGCCACGTCTCGTAGGTGCCGTATTCAGCGCACGGTAAGGTTTTGCCAACAGGGTATGCCGAAATGCCCGAGCAGTTCTGCGGTTTCGCACACAGGCAGGCCCACGACGGCGGAATAACTGCCATTCAGGCCCGCCACAAACACCGCAGCCAAGCCCTGAATGGCGTAGCCACCGGCTTTGTCCAGGGGTTCACCGCTGGCCCAATACAGGCTGGCTTCTTGTTTGCTGATGTTTCTAAAGCGTACCTGACTGCGTACCACTCGGGTTTCACAGCGCCCGGCGTCAATAATCGCGATCGCGGTCAACACCTCATGCTCCCGGCCAGACAGCGCCATGAGCATAGCCAAGGCGTCGGCCTCGTCGACCGGTTTACCGAGAATGTGTTCATCGAGCACCACGGCCGTGTCAGCCCCCAGTACGCAAAACGCAGCGTCCGGCATGGTCGTCAGCAGTTGTTGGCGCCCGGCCTGGGCCTTTTCGCGCGCCAGGCGCTCGACATAGGCCACAGGGGATTCATTCGGGAGGGGAGTTTCGTCAATGGCTGCGCTGACCGTTTCAAACGGCACGCCGATCTGAGTCAACAACTCGCGTCGGCGCGGTGAGCCAGAGGCCAGATAAAGCGAGGTCATCAAGACATCTCCCTGTCGAGGTGCACAAACCAGGAAATGGCTCGTATCCGGTTAATTGATTTTGAAGCGTCTGCACAGCCCGCGCAGCCCGTAACTGACCCAGGGCCACAGCAGGGCACTGACCACACCCGGCAACACCAGCGCCAGCGTTGGCTGGCGATTGCCGGTCAACGCACTGAGCCACAGTTGGGCAAGCTGCGCCAGGCCGAACACAACCAGAAGCACCAGGCATTGCTGCCACATCGGGAACACCCGCAAGCGCTGCTGAAGGGACAGCACCAGAAAGGTAATCAGGGTCAGGGTCAGGGCGTTCTGCCCCAGCAACGTGCCATACAGCACATCCTCCGCCAACCCCAGGCAAAACGCGGTGACCATGCCCACTTTGTGCGGCATGTACAAGGCCCAGAAAGCCAGTAGCAATGCCAGCCAGAGCGGGCGCAGGATTTCCATGAACTGGGGCATGGGTGAAATACTGAGCAACAGGCCAATGGCAAATGTCAGCCAGATGATCCAGCCGTTACGCGAACGGGTACTCGCCATTTATTGCCTCTCCCGGGTAGTGGCCGGCACGGCGGCTGGCGGCTTGGCGGCAGGGGTTGCAGCGGGCGCAGGTTTTTTCACGGTCTTGGGCTCGGCAACAGCCGCCGGAGCTGGAGCCACAGCCGCCGGGATAACGGCCGCTGCAGGCGCAACCGGCTTGGGCACCGTCGCCGGAATGATCGGCGGCGGTTCACCGTTTTGTTCAGCCTGCTGAGCCTTGGCCGCATCGTTGGCCCGCTCTTCAGGGGTACGGCTGTCACTGAACACCAGCAGCAGGTAACGGCTGCGATTCAGGGCTGCCGTCGGCACGGCCCGCACAATGGCAAAGGGCTGACCCGAATCGTGAATCACCTCCTTTACCGTTGCCACCGGATAACCGGCCGGGAAGCGCTGCCCCAGGCCCGAGCTGACCAACAGGTCACCCACCTTGATATCCGCCGTATCGGCAACATGACGCAGTTCAAGGCTCTCGGGGTTGCCCGTACCGCTGGCAATCGCCCGCAACCCGTTACGGTTGACCTGCACTGGAATGCTATGGGTGGTATCGGTCAGCAACAGGACACGCGAGGTGTAGGGCATCAACTCAACCACCTGCCCCATCAGACCGCGGGCATCGAGTACCGGCTGGCCCAGCACAACGCCGTCACGTTCACCCTTGTTGATGATGATGCGATGAGTGAAGGGGTTGGGATCCATGCCGATCAGTTCGGCCACTTCGACCTTTTCGTTGACCAGCGCCGAAGAGTTGAGCAACTCGCGCAGGCGAACGTTCTGCTCGGTCAAGGCCGCCAGCTTTTGCATGCGCCCCTGAAGCAGAAGGTTTTCGGTTTTGAGTTTCTCGTTTTCAGCCACCAGCTCAGTGCGGCTGCCGAACTGACTGGCCACGCCCTGCCACAAACGCTGCGGCAGATCGGTGATCCAGTAGGACTGCATCAGTACCAGAGACATCTGGCTGCGCACAGGCTTGAGTAACGTAAAGCGAGCGTCCACTACCATTAGCGCGACCGATAGCACGACCAGCACCAGAAAGCGCACGCCCAATGAGGGGCCTTTGGAAAAGAGCGGTTTAATAAGCCGCTCCTCCCGGGCAGGTGTTCAATTTATTCATACGGCTTCAAGCGGCCTGGATGAAGATTGACAGAAGATAAACGCCAAAAGGCAGCACTGCAAAGTGCTACCTTCTGATGATAACGAAAGGGCTGCACCACGCGATCTTATTCGCTGGAGAGCAGGTCCATCGTGTGTTTATCCATCATTTCCAGCGCACGGCCACCGCCACGCGCAACACAGGTCAACGGGTCTTCGGCAACAATCACCGGCAGACCGGTTTCCTGAGCCAGCAACTTGTCGAGGTCACGCAGCAAGGCGCCACCACCGGTCAGTACCAGGCCACGCTCGGCGATGTCCGAAGCCAGCTCTGGCGGAGACTGTTCCAGCGCGCTTTTCACGGCCTGAACGATGGTTGCCAGCGACTCTTGCAGAGCCTCGAGCACTTCATTGGAGTTCAGGGTGAAGGCACGTGGTACGCCCTCTGCCAGGTTACGGCCGCGTACGTCGACTTCACGTACTTCACCACCCGGGTAGGCAGTGCCGATTTCCTGCTTGATGCGCTCGGCAGTCGATTCACCGATCAGGCTGCCGTAGTTACGGCGCACATAGGTGATGATTGCTTCGTCGAAACGGTCGCCACCTACCCGTACGGATTCGGCGTAAACCACACCGTTCAGGGAGATCAGCGCGATTTCAGTGGTACCGCCACCGATATCGACAACCATCGAGCCACGAGCTTCTTCAACCGGCAGGCCCGCACCGATGGCCGCAGCCATTGGTTCTTCGATCAGGAACACTTCACGGGCACCGGCACCGAGTGCCGATTCACGAATGGCGCGACGCTCTACCTGAGTCGATTTGCAAGGCACGCAAATCAAGACTCGCGGGCTAGGTTGCAGGAAACTGTTTTCATGCACCTTGTTGATGAAGTACTGCAGCATTTTTTCGCAAACGCTGAAATCGGCGATAACGCCGTCCTTCATCGGACGAATGGCAGCAATGTTGCCCGGTGTACGGCCAAGCATGCGCTTGGCCTCGGTGCCGACAGCAACGACACTTTTCTGGTTACCGTGTGTCCGAATAGCCACAACTGATGGCTCATTCAGGACAATACCGCGCTCGCGCACGTAAATAAGGGTGTTGGCAGTGCCCAGGTCGATGGAAAGATCGCTGGAAAACATGCCACGCAGTTTCTTGAACATGGGAAAGGGACCCTAGGCAACGCGTGGGTAAAAAAGTGCGGCAAACTCTAACAACGACAGGGATTTTGGGCAAGGCGCCAATATGTTAAATTGGGCGCTTTTCTGAGCACCAACACCCACAATCGCGGCCATATGACCGTAGAAATGCGGTAGTGTTCCGACAATCTAACACACGGATAGCATCCGTCCTGTTTTCCACTGGAGAATCCCATGGCGCTAGACCGCTCCGACGTGGAAAAAATCGCACATTTGGCCCGTCTTGGCCTCAATGATGCCGATATTCCACGCACCACCGAAGCCCTTAACAGCATTTTGGGGCTGATTGATCAGATGCAGGCCGTCGACACGACCGGTATCGAGCCTCTGGCCCACCCACTGGAAGCCAGCCAGCGCCTGCGTGCAGACGTCGTGACTGAGAGCAATCATCGCGAGGCGTATCAGTCCATCGCACCGGCGGTCGAAAACGGCCTCTATCTGGTTCCGAAAGTCATCGAGTAAAGGGAAAGCGCCTGCATGCATCAATTGACTCTGGCCGAGATCGCCCGCGGACTCGCCGATAAAAAGTTTTCTTCCGAAGAGCTGACCAAGACCCTGCTGGCGCGTATCGCCCAGCTCGATCCTCAGCTCAACAGTTTTATCACCCTCACCGAAGACCTTGCCCTGGAGCAGGCCAAGGCCGCTGACGCACGCCGCGCCAACGGTGAAAGCGGTGCCCTGCTGGGCGCCCCGATCGCTCACAAGGACCTGTTCTGCACCCTGGGCGTACGCACCAGCTGCGCCTCGAAGATGCTCGACAACTTCAAGGCACCGTACGACGCCACAGTGGTAGCCAAGCTGGCCGCTGCCGGCGCCGTAAGCCTGGGCAAGACCAACATGGACGAGTTCGCCATGGGTTCGGCCAACGAATCGAGCTACTACGGCGCGGTCAAAAACCCGTGGAACCTTGACCACGTACCCGGCGGTTCGTCGGGTGGTTCGGCCGCCGCCGTTGCCGCCCGCCTGTTGCCTGCCGCGACGGGGACCGACACTGGCGGATCAATCCGACAGCCGGCAGCCCTGACCAACCTCACAGGCCTGAAACCGACGTACGGTCGCGTTTCGCGCTGGGGCATGATCGCCTACGCCTCCAGCCTCGACCAGGCCGGCCCGCTGGCTCGCACGGCCGAAGACTGCGCCATCCTGCTGCAAGGCATGGCCGGTTTCGACCCGCAAGACTCCACCAGCATTGACGAACCCGTACCGGACTTCAGCGCCAACCTCAATGGTTCGCTGAATGGCCTGCGTATCGGCGTGCCTAAAGAGTTCTTCAGCGAAGGCCTCGACACGCGTATCGCCGAGCTGATCCACAACAGCATCAAGGAACTGGAAAAACTCGGCGCCGTGATCAAGCCGATCAGCCTGCCGAACATGCAGCACGCGATTCCTGCGTACTACGTCATCGCACCTGCCGAGGCCTCGTCCAACCTGTCGCGTTTTGACGGTGTGCGCTTCGGCCATCGCTGCGAAAACCCCAAGGACCTCACTGACCTGTACAAGCGCTCGCGCGCCGAGGGCTTTGGCCCGGAAGTACAGCGCCGGATCCTGGTGGGGGCCTACGCCCTGTCGGCGGGCTACTACGACGCTTACTACCTGCAGGCGCAAAAAATCCGTCGCCTGATCAAAAACGACTTCATGGCGGCATTCAACGAAGTCGACATCATCCTCGGCCCGACCACGCCTAACCCGGCCTGGAAAATCGGCGCTAAAAACAGCGACCCGGTTTCCGCCTACCTGGAAGACGTCTACACCATCACCGCCAACCTCGCGGGCCTGCCGGGCCTGTCGATGCCAGCCGGTTTTGTCGATGGCTTGCCAGTGGGCGTGCAGTTGCTTGCACCTTATTTCCAGGAAGGTCGCCTGCTCAACGTCGCCCACCAGTATCAGTTGAACACTGACTGGCACACGCGCTCACCTGCCGGCTTCTGAGGAGAAACATATGCAATGGGAAGTTGTGATCGGGCTGGAAATTCACTCCCAGCTCGCCACCCAATCGAAGATTTTCTCCGGTAGTGCCACCACCTTTGGTGCAGAACCGAACACCCAGGCCAGCCTGGTAGACCTGGGCATGCCCGGCGTATTGCCGGTACTGAACCAGGAGGCCGTGCGCATGGCCGTCATGTTCGGCGTGGCAGTAGATGCCGAGATCGGTCAGCACAACGTGTTTGCCCGCAAGAACTATTTCTACCCCGACCTGCCCAAGGGCTACCAGATCAGCCAGATGGAGTTGCCGATCGTCGGCAAGGGTCACCTGGACATCACTCTGGAAGACGGCACCGTCAAGCGGGTCGGCATTACCCGCGCGCACCTTGAAGAAGACGCCGGCAAAAGCCTGCACGAAGATTTCAGCGGCTCCACCGGCATCGACCTGAACCGCGCGGGCACACCGCTGCTGGAAATCGTTTCCGAACCGGACATGCGCAGCGCCAAAGAGGCCGTGGCCTACGTCAAAGCCATGCACGCCCTGGTACGTTACCTGGGTATCTGCGACGGCAACATGGCCGAAGGCTCGCTGCGTTGCGACTGCAACGTATCGGTGCGCCCGGTGGGTCAGGCCGAGTTCGGCACCCGCTGCGAGATCAAGAACGTCAACTCGTTCCGTTTTATCGAGAAGGCGATCAACAGCGAAATCCAGCGCCAGATCGAGCTGATCGAAGACGGCGGCAAGGTTATCCAGCAAACCCGCCTGTATGACCCGAACAAGGACGAAACCCGCGCCATGCGCAGCAAGGAGGAAGCCAACGACTACCGTTACTTCCCCGATCCCGACCTGCTGCCGGTGGTGATCGAAGATGCGTTTATCGAACAGGTTCGCGCCACCCTGCCAGAACTGCCACCGCAAAAGCGCGAGCGCTTCCAGTCGCAGTTCGGCCTGTCGGCCTACGACGCCAGCGTTTTGGCCTCCAGCCGCGAACAGGCGGACTACTTCGAAAAAGTCGTGAGCATCAGCGGCGACGCCAAGCTGGCGGCCAACTGGGTCATGGTTGAGCTGGGCAGCCTGCTTAACAAGCAAGGCCTGGACATCGACCAGTCACCGGTAAGCGCCGAACAGCTGGGCGGCATGCTGCAGCGCATCAAGGACAACACCATCTCCGGCAAGATTGCCAAAGTGGTGCTTGAAGCAATGGCCAATGGCGAGGGCAGCGCTGACGAGGTCATCGAAAAGCGCGGTCTCAAGCAAGTCACCGACAGCGGCGCCATTGAAAAGGTGCTGGACGAAATGCTGGCGGCCAACGCAGAGCAGGTCGAGCAATACCGTGCGGCAGATGAAGCCAAGCGCGGCAAGATGTTCGGTTTCTTTGTCGGCCAGGCGATGAAAGCGTCCAAAGGCAAAGCAAACCCGCAACAGGTCAACGAGCTGCTGAAAAGCAAACTCGAAGGCTAAGCCACTCAACTGTGGGAGCGGGCTTGCCCGCTCCCACAGATTTTTGTGGTTATTTCCCGCAACAGAAGGATTCCCCCATGAAGCAGCTACTCGGCGCCTGCGCCCTGCTCAGCTTGCTCGCCGGCTGTGCCAGCCATGACATAGACCCCCGCGGCTATGACAAAACCGGCATTGCCTCCTATTACGGCGCTCGCCACCACGGCAAGCGAACCGCCAGCGGTGAACCTTTCGACCAAAATGCCCTTACCGCTGCCCATCCCGCCCTGCCTTTCGGGACGCGGGTACTGGTCACCAACTTGAGCAACGACAAATCCGTCGTGGTACGCATCAATGACCGCGGCCCGCATACGCGCAGCCGCTTGATCGATCTTTCACGCCAGGCCGCCAGGCAGTTGGATATGCTGCGCAGTGGCACGGCTAAAGTCCGGGTCCAGGGCTTGAGCGACTAAGCGAGGGGGTCACTATTTTCGGCTTGAACGCATTATCTGCGTGGAGCGTGCTGCAACTGTTCGGCGGCCTGGTGCTGTTGATTGCAGGTGCGCAGCTGTTGGTGCGCTGCGCAGAGCACATTGCGAGCAAATTGAAGGTACGGCCACTTCTGGTCGGCTTGACCGTGGTAGCAATGGGCAGCAGCGCACCCCAGATGACGGTCAGCCTGCAGGCCGCGCTCAATGACACCGCGGACATTGCCGTGGGCAGTGTCATTGGCAGCAATATTTTTAACATCCTCGTCACCCTCGGGCTTTCGGCGCTGATTATTCCACTGCGGGTGTCGCGACAGCTGGTGCGCCTGGACATCCCGTTGATGATTCTCGCCAGCATCATGGTGTTTGCACTGGCCCTGAACCATCAACTCGACCGCCTGGACGGCGCACTGTTGCTGGTCGGCTTGCTGGTGTACCTGTTCTTGCTGCTGCACCAATCCCGCCACAGCGGTCACCACCACCCCGGCCGCGACACCCCTCACGCTTCATGGCTACGCACACTCACGCAGATGGGCTGCGCCTTGCTCCTCCTCGGCTTTGCCGGCCACCTGCTGCTGGGCGCTGCCGTCGAGGTGGCGTCAGAGCTGGGCCTGTCCGAACGCATCATCGGCCTGACCATCATCGCTGTGAGTACCTCACTGCCCGAGCTGGCCACTTCCCTGATTGCTGCATTTCGCGGCCAGCGTGAAATTGCGGTGGGCAACGTCATTGGCAGCAACGTGTTTAACCTGCTGGGCGTATTGGGGCTCACCGCCCTGCTGGCGCCCGCGCCACTGTCGGTGTCGCCCAATGCACTGGCCTTCGACCTGCCGGTAATGCTGGGCGTGGCAGCACTGTGCCTGCCGGTGTTCTATAGCGGCTATCGGGTGACACGGGCAGAAGGCTTGCTGTTTCTCGGCTTGTATCTGGCGTATGGCCTGCACGTAGTGTCATTCACCACCGGCATGCCGCTGGCAGGCAAGCTCGAGCATCTGATGCTGTTTTACATTCTGCCGGCTTTGTCGCTGTTTCTGCTGTTCAGCACTTTGCGTGCATGGCGCCGACAACATTGAGGCGTGGTGACTACCACTTAATGCAGGAACAAAACTTACAACAAAGACAGGTACATCCTGCTGAAGTATTTAGATAACTCCCGTAAACATGGAGGATGCCGCGCGATACATGCGCCTCTGGTATTTACGGGCCTGCCATGAACTCACTTCGCTCCCTCGTTTTACTCGCCCTCACCCTGCTGACAAGCGGTTGCAGTTACGCATCGGATGCCGCGATGACCTGCTTCATCAACAACGGTCAAGATTTCAGTAAAGTATTGGGCTGCTACAAACAGGCTCAAGCTGATCAGGCGCTGACGCACAAGTTCATCGGCTCAACATTGTTTCCCGGGGTGGAAAGACGTCGCTTCGAGCTTCAGTCCCAGCGCTGGACAGGGCATGACTTCGCTCGCCCGACCGACTGGGTTCACACTGTCGATATCTATATTCCGCAAGCTGCATTGAATAGCCAGGCACTATTGATCGCCAATAACGGGATCAATATCCCTGCAACCGACAAACCCCTGCAACCTTCAACAGACTTTACCGAAGAAATGGCACTCGGCATTGCCCGGCAAACGCAAACCATTGTGGCCTCTGTCAGCAATATCCCGAATCAGTACCTGACCTATACCGATGATGACCTGGCGCGTCGCGAAGATGACAGCGTGGCCCATAGCTGGTCTCTGTTTCTAAAAAACCCTGAGACCCGGCCATTTCTTTCGCTGCACATTCCCATGATGCTCACACTGGTCAAAGCCATGGACCTTGCCCAGCAGGAGCTCAAGCCATGGCAAATAGATCGTTTTATTGCCAGCGGCGCGTCCAAACGGGGGTGGGCGGTATGGATGACGGCGCTGACAGACTCGCGGGTGAGCGCAATAGCTCCCTTTGTTATCGATATTCTCAACACCAAAGCGGTTCTGAAACACACCTATGGTGCTTATGGTAAAAGCTGGCCGATTGCTTTCAATGCCTATCACCACGAAGGCATTACGCAACAGTTAGAAACGGCTGATTTCGACAAACTGATGCAGATAGAAGACCCTCTGCTCTATGTCAAATCATCAACCGACAGGATGACAATCCCCAAGTACATCGTGAATGCCAGCAGCGATGACTTTTTTCTCCCGGACAACGCACGGTTTTATTTTGACGCGTTGCCTGGAACAAAAATGCTCCGTGTCGCACCCAACGCAAGCCATTACGGGATCAAGGCATTTATCGAGAGTTCGTTGATTGCTTTTACCAACCGACTGCAACAGAAACGTCCATTACCGACCCTGACAACCATCGAAAAAACCGAATCGGCAAGTTCAAAAATGCAACTTGGGTTTTCTGAACGCCCCACCAAACTGGTTCAATGGCGCGCGTTCAATCTCAATGATCGTGATTTCCGACTGGCCTGCGGTATCAGGTACGAAGCCACCCCGATTGTCATGACCGAAAACAACACGCTTACCGTTGAGTTGAACTCACCCGAAGAGGGCTGGAGCGCCAACTACATAGAGGCCACGATGGCCGACGGCCTGGTCATCAGTACGCCTGTACTGGTTTTGCCGCACACCTATCCGACCTGGACACCCAAACAAATCGGGCCTGCATGCAGAAACCTGAACGATCCAGCCTGAGATTAAATCCAGCCGCCCCACTGCAACACAAAAATCCCGATATTGGTGGTGATAGCCGCCATCAAGGTGGTGATCACGATAATCGCTGCTGCCAGCTCGTGATTACCATTGGCTGCCCGCGCCATGACATAACTGGCAGCCGCCGTAGGGCTGGCGAAGTACAGGAACAAAATCCCCAGTTCCGGCCCGCGAAAACCGCAGATCCAGGCGCCGAGGGTTGCCAGCAGTGGCATGCTGACCATTTTCACCAGGCTGGCGCTCAGCGCCATGTCGCCACTTTTGCGCAGGCTCGCCAATGACAGCGTGCCACCGATGCAAATCAGCGCCAGCGGCAAGGTCATCGCCGCCAGATACTCACCCGATGCCTGCAACCAGCCAGGCAAGCTGATCTTGAACAGCGCAAAGGGCACTGCAGCCAGAACACTGATGATCAGCGGGTTCTTGACCACACTTTTGCAGATACTCCACGGATCGGACTTGATGACCGGGCTGTAAACCGCCAATACGATGGTCGACAGGGTGTTGTAGAGCAGGATCACCAGGCCGGCGAGCACTGCCCCCAGTGAAATCCCGTAGTCGCCGTACATGCTGGCCGCCAGAGCCAGGCCGATAACCCCGTTATTACCGCGAAAAGCGCCCTGGGTGTAGATGCCGCGATCTTCCCGCGGGCAGCGCCAGATTGACCAGCCCCACGCCAGGGCAAAGCTGAACAGGGTCGCCGCGACAAAATACGCCAGCACCTTGGGCTGCAAGGCAGCCCTGAGGTCGGCGTGCAAAATACCCAAAAACAACAACGCCGGCATGGTGACGTTAAACACCAATGCCGACGCCGTATGGATAAAGTTGTCATTGATCCAGCCCACGCGCTTGAGCACCACGCCTAAAAACAGCATGGCAAACACGGGAGCCGTAATGGAGAGCGTCTGAAGGAATATAGCCAGCATGTCGGCGCTCTCGTGAAGACAGGACAGGTTGAAGCCTTCCAGGGGTCAGCTTCAACGACCTTTATTACATACCTTTGACGGCATAAATGCCGGCAGCATTACGCCAGTAGCCTTTGTAGTCCATACCATAGCCAAACACGTAACGGTCAATGCAAGGCAAGCCCGTGTAGTCGGCCTTCAGGTCAGGACGCGCCTTGCGGTCATGTTCCTTGTCGATCAATACCGCGGTATGCACCTGACGGGCACCGGCGTGTTTGCAGAAATCAACGATCGCGCTCAGGGTGTGACCTTCATCGAGGATGTCATCGATGATCAGTACATGACGGTCTATAAACGAGACTTCAGGCTTGGCTTTCCAGAACAGGTCACCACCCGTGGTTTCATTGCGATAGCGTGTCGCATGCAAATACGACGCTTCAAGCGGAAATTGCAGATGGGTAAGCAGCTTGCCGGAAAAAATCAGGCCGCCGTTCATCACACAAAATACCACTGGATTGGTCTCGGCCATTTCAGCCGTGATTTGCGCGCCAACGCGGGCAATGGCTGCCTCGACTTCAGCTTCGGTGTACAGGCAGTCAGCCTCTCGCATGATTTGACGGATATGCTCGAGATCAGCAGACATGACGCTCTCCAGGGGGTGTTGTGCAAGAAAAGCGGGCAAAGGTACGCATCCGCTTGGCTCAGATCAAGCATTTATGGACTAACGTGCAGTAATGTCTGTAGGACATCACCCCGGATTAGATTAATCTAGGCCGGTTTTTTTGCCTGCCCCCGGAGTTTTTCCCTATGCCTATCCGTGAGATACGCCATCCGCTAATCCGTCACAAACTCGGCCTGATGCGTCGTGCTGACATTAGCACGAAGAATTTCCGCGAGCTCGCTCAGGAAGTCGGCGCGTTGCTGACCTATGAAGCCACCAGTGACCTGACCCTCGAAACCTACGATATCGACGGCTGGTGTGGCACTGTTCAAGTTGAAAAAATCGCCGGTAAGAAAATTACCGTCGTCCCGATCCTGCGTGCAGGTATCGGCATGCTTGAAGGCGTCCTTAGCCTGATCCCGGGCGCCAAGGTCAGTGCTGTCGGCATTGCCCGCAATGAAGAAACCCTCCAGGCCCACACTTACCTGGAAAAACTGGTACCGGAAATCAACGAGCGTCTGGCGATGATTATCGACCCGATGCTGGCCACCGGTTCCTCGATGGTTGCCACCATTGATCTGCTGAAAAAAGCAGGCTGCAAGGAAATCCGCGCCATGGTGCTGGTTGCTGCGCCTGAAGGGATTGCAGCTGTTGAAGCCGCTCACCCGGACGTAACCATCTACACCGCCTCCATTGATGAGCGTTTGAACGAGCACGGCTACATCATTCCGGGCTTGGGTGATGCCGGCGACAAGATCTTCGGCACCAAGCAAAAGGACATTTAACATGCAGGACGAGTTCAACGACCCGCTCTGGCGCCAGATCATATCTGGCGCGCAGATGCTCTTCGTGGCCTTTGGCGCGTTGGTGTTGATGCCTTTGATTACAGGCCTGGACCCTAACGTTGCGCTGTTCACGGCGGGTCTCGGGACTCTGCTGTTCCAGATCGTGACCCGGCGCCAGGTGCCGGTCTTTCTGGCTTCGAGTTTCGCTTTCATTACTCCGATCATTCTCGCCAAGGGTCAGTTCGGCCTGGCCGCGACCATGGGCGGCGTGATGGCAGCCGGTTTCGTGTACACCTTTCTCGGTTTCGCGGTAAAGCTCAAGGGCACCGGTTTTATTGACCGCCTGCTGCCACCTGTGGTGATTGGCCCGGTGATTATCTCGATCGGCCTCGCGATGGCACCCATTGCTGCACACATGGCCATGGGTCGCGCTGAAGATGGCACCGAGCTGATTCACTATCAGACGGCAATGCTGATCTCGATGCCAGCACTGCTGACCACCTTGATCGTGGCCGTATTCGGCAAAGGGATTTTCCGTCTGGTGCCGATCATTGCCGGCGTGCTGGTAGGTTTTGGCATGGCGTTCTACTTCGGTGTTGTCGACACCGCCAAGATCGCCGCCGCCCCCTGGTTTGCGCTACCGCACTTCACCGCGCCCGAATTCAACTGGCAGGCGATTCTGTTTATCGTCCCCGTGGCACTTGCCCCGGCCATTGAACATATCGGCGGTGTCATTGCCGTAGGCAGCGTAACCGGTCGCGACTACCTGAAAAAACCGGGCCTGCACCGCACACTGTTCGGTGACGGCATTGCCACCACTGCAGCCGGCTTGCTGGGTGGCCCACCCAACACCACGTACGCCGAAGTGACAGGCGCGGTGATGCTAACCAAGAACTACAACCCGAAAATCATGACCTGGGCGGCGATCTTCGCCATCAGCCTGGCATTTATCGGCAAGTTCGGCGCACTGCTGCAAAGCATTCCAGTGCCGGTGATGGGCGGGATTCTGTGCCTGCTGTTCGGTTCGATTGCGGCGGTGGGCATGAACACCCTGATCCGCCATCAAGTCGACCTGAGCGAAGCACGCAACCTGGTAATCGTCTCGGTGACCCTGGTATTCGGGATTGGCGGCGTACTGATCGGTACGGGGATGGGGCCTGAGGACTTCGGTCTCAAAGGCATCGCGCTGTGCGCCATTGTGGCGATTGCGCTGAACCTGATCCTGCCGGGCAATGACAGCTGGAAGCACAAGAAAAAAGGTGACGGCCCCGTCATCTGACCTGTAATCCTTGTGGGAGCGGGCTTGCTCGCGATGGCATCACCTCTATCCAACAGATAGACCGCGTTGACTGCATCGCGAGCAAGCCCGCTCCCACAGGGGTTTTCTACAGGGCCAGCGGCGCCCTCTCACACAACGTGTTCAACGCCTGCGCCCACTGCGGGTGGTCATTGAGACACGGCACCAGCACCAACTCCTCGCCCCCCGCCTCGATAAACTGCTCGCGTCCGCGATCGCCAATCTCTTCCAGGGTTTCAATGCAATCGGCCACAAACGCCGGGCACATCACCAGAATCTTCTTTACCCCTTGCTTGGCCAACGCATCCAGACGCGCCTCAGTGTAGGGTTCAATCCACTTGGCCCGGCCCAGACGGGACTGGAACGCCACCGACCACTTCCCTTCAGGCAAGCCCATGCGCTCGGCAAAGGCCTGTGCGGTGCGCAGACACTGCGCCCGATAACAGGTGGCAAGTACCGCAGGCGATGCATTCTTGCAGCAGTCATCATTTTTGAAGCAGTGGTTGCCGGTCGGATCCAGCTTGTGTAAATGCCGCTCGGGCAAGCCGTGAAAGCTCAGCAGCAAGTGATCGTAATCCTGCTCCAGATGCGGTTGGGCACTTGCCACGAGAGCATCGAGGTATTCGGGCTGATCATAGAACGGTTGCAGGATGGAGAACTGGACAGGCAGCTTTTTGGCCTTTACCACCCGCTTGGCCTCTTCAATCACCGTGGTCACGGTGCTGTCGGCGAACTGCGGGTAAAGCGGCGCCAGAGTGACCTTTTTGATGCCCTGCGCAGCAATACGGGTCAACACGGTTTCAATCGATGGCTCGCCGTAACGCATTGCCAGCTCGACCGGGCCCTGGCTCCACTCTTTGGTCATGGCCTGTTGCAAACGGCGGCTCAGTTCCACCAGCGGCGAACCTTCCTTCCACCAGATCGAGGCATAGGCATGGGCCGATTGCTCGGGCCGCTTGATCAGAATCAGCGACACCAGCAAGCGTCGCACCGGCCACGGCAGATCGATGACGTACGGGTCCATTAAAAACTGATTCAAGTAGCTGCGTACATCCGCTACCGAAGTAGACGCCGGCGAACCCAGGTTAACCAGCAACAGCGCGTGATCGGTCATGCAACTTCCTATTTCAGGGGCGGGCGGCGACATCTTCGAGCGCCGCACGCAAATCGGTGAACTGAAAAGTAAAACCCGCTGCCAGCAGTTTTGCCGGTTGAGCCCGCTGGCCACCCAGCAACAAACCGGCCATCTCGCCGAGCAGCACACGTAACACAAAGGCAGGCATGGGCATAAAGGCCGGGCGGTGCAACACGCGACCCAGCACCTGAGCAAATTCGCCATTGCGTACCGGATGCGGCGCGCAGGCATTATAAGGACCGCTTGCGGCATTCTCATGCACAAGAAAATCAATCAGGGCGATTTGGTCATTGATATGAATCCACGGCATCCATTGCCGACCATTGCCTATCGGCCCGCCCAGCGCCAGCTTGAACGGCAACAACAGGCGCGACAAAAAGCCGCCTTCGGCCGCCAGCACCAGCCCCGTGCGCACCAGGACCACGCGCCCCCCCAAAACCTGTGCCCGCTGAGCGGTCTCTTCCCAGGCGATACACAAGTGGCTGGCGAAATCCTCACTCACCGTCGGCGACTCTTCTGTCAGCTCGCGCTCACCACCGTCGCCATACCAGCCCACCGCCGAACCCGATACCAGCACTGAAGGCTTTTGCGCACGACTTTGCAACCAACCCACAAGGGTCTCGGTCAAGGTGATGCGGCTGCTCCACAACAAAGCCTTGCGCTTGCGGGTCCAGGGCCGATCGGCAATCGGCGCGCCGGCCAGGTTGATCACCGCATCAATCGGCTCCTCACCAAGCTCTTCAAGCAGGGCAATCCCTTTGACCTGGGCACCGCATAATTGAGCCACCTGTTCGGGGCGACGGCTCCACACACTGAGGCGATGGCCTTGCGCCAGCCAGTGACGACAGAGCTGACGCCCTATCAAGCCTGTACCGCCGGTCAGCAAAATGTGCATGAGTTGATCCTCACAAGGAGTTTTATCGGGAGCACTGGTCTATTTTTATATAAAGACCTTTTATCGGTCGTTGAGCTGATTTAAGAATAGGCCACATGGATCTGGAATAAACACTAAAACCTATACTAAAAAACATAATTGTACAGGTATTGCCGACGGCGTAGTCTGTGCAAACAGAGATCGGGGGCCACAATGACTGTACCCATCGCAATTATCGGTGCCGGCATAGCCGGGCTGTCAGCCGCAAATGCCCTGCACAAGGCGGGGCATGCAATTCAATTGTTCGATAAAAGCCGGGGCAGCGGTGGACGCATGTCGAGCAAGCGCAGTGATGTCGGGGTACTGGACCTGGGGGCTCAGTATTTCACCGCACGCGACCGCCGTTTTGTCGATGAAGTCCAGCAATGGCAAGCCGAAGGCTGGGCCGCCGAGTGGGAACCGCACCTGTACCACTATAAAAATGGCCTGTTAAGCCCCTCACCCGACGAGCAAACCCGCTGGGTGGGCACGCCGCGCATGAGCGCCATTACCCGAGGCCTGCTGGGCCATTTGCCCGTGAGTTTCTCCTGCCAGATCACCGACCTTATACGCGGCGAAAAACGCTGGCACTTGCTGGATGCCGAAGGTGAGGAACACGGCCCGTTCAGCCACGTCATCATCGCCACTCCGGCACCACAAGCCACGTCCCTGCTGGCCAGCGCACCCAAGCTCGCAAGCGCTGCTGCCGGTGTGAAAATGGAACCGGCCTGGGCCGTGGCACTGGCGTTCGAATCCCCCCTCGACACGCCCATGGAAGGCTGCTTCGTGCAAGGCAGCCCGCTGGACTGGCTGGCCCGTAACCGCAGCAAACCCGGGCGCGACAGCCAGCCTGACACCTGGGTCCTGCACGCCACCAGTGCCTGGAGCAAACAGAACCTCGACCTGCCCAAAGAGTCAGTGATCGAACATCTGCACGGCGCATTTGCCGAGTTGATGCACTTCCCTACTCCCGCACCGATTTTCAGCCTGGCCCACCGCTGGCTCTACGCCCGCCCTGCTGCGGCGCATGAATGGGGCGCGCTGGCCGACTCCGATCTGGGCCTGTATGCCTGTGGTGACTGGTGCTTGTCAGGTCGCGTGGAAGGCGCCTGGCTCAGCGGCCAGGAAGCAGCGCGACGGCTGATCGAGCATCTGGATTGAAGCCACAACACGTGCCGCAGCAGCTGCCGCAGGAACGAGCAGCTGCTACGCGGGATTAACAACCCTTCAAATACCTGTACAATAAATTTGACTTGTACAACATCTGGCATATGATGAACTCAAGTTGTACATCACCAAAAAGATGTACAAGTAATTCTTGGAGGTTCGTCACATGCCCAGCCCCGCATCTGCCCGGCACAAACCCAAAATAGCCATCAGCGCCTGCTTGTTGGGGGCTGAAGTGCGGTTCAACGGCGGGCATAAAGAGTCACGCCTGTGCAGCCAGGCCCTGACCCAACACTTCGAATTTGTCCCGCTTTGCCCCGAGGTCGCCATCGGTCTGGGCATTCCGCGCCAGCCGGTGCGATTGGTGGGCAACCCCTTACAACCCCAGGCTGTCGGCACGGTCGACAGCACGCTGGACGTGACCCGGCCCCTGCACGACTACGGCGTGGAAATGGCCGCGGCGCACACCGATATCTGCGGCTACATCTTCATGCAGAAGTCACCGTCCTGTGGCCTGGAGCGGGTCAAGGTGTATCAGGACGGCGGACGCCCTGCCGAACTGAGCGGGCGCGGCATCTACGCCCGGGCATTCTGTGACGCTCAACCCGATTTACCCGTGGAAGAAGACGGCCGTTTGAACGACCCGGTGCTGCGGGAAAACTTCATGACCCGGGTGTACGCCTACAGCGCCTGGCAGGCACTGCTCAAACAGGGCGTTACCCGCCGCTCACTGACCGAGTTTCATGCCCGCTACAAATATCTGCTGATGGCCCATCATCCGGTGCAGTACAAAACCCTCGGCAACCTGCTCGGCAGCCTTGGCAAGCAAGACCCTATGGGCATTGCACCGCAGTACTTCAGCGAACTGATGAAAGCCCTGAAAAAATGCGCCACCCGCCGCACCCACACCAATGTGCTGCAACATATCAGCGGCTACCTCAAGCAAGCCATCAGCGCCGAAGACAAGCAGGAAGTCCAGCAACTGATTGGCCAGTACCTGCACGGCATCGTGCCACTGGTGGTCCCGCTGACCCTGCTCAAGCATCACTTTCGCCTGCACCCCCACCCGTACATCTCGCGCCAGGTTTACCTGCAGCCGCACCCGGAAGACCTCAGCCTGCGTAATGCCATCTGACCATGAATGATGACCTGATCATGTCCAACACCCCTGGTACGGACTACAGCCAGGCACTGGCCGAAGGCTGGCTGCCCATCCGCGAAGTATCGCGCATCACCGGTGTGAATGCCGTGACCCTGCGTGCCTGGGAACGCCGCTACGGCTTGATCGTGCCGCACCGCACGGCCAAGGGCCATCGCCTGTTCTCGACCGAGCATATCCAGCGCATCCAGCAGATTTTGTTGTGGCTCAACCGTGGCGTGTCGGTCAGCCAGATCAAGCCGCTACTCAACGCGCCGCCGACTCTCGCCCCGGCACCTGACAGCGACTGGCAGGCGTGGCGGCAAACCATGATTGAAGCCATCAGTGAGCTGGCCGAACGCCGCCTCGACGACTGCTTTAACCAGGCAATGTCGCTCTACCCTGCCCGCCCGCTCTGTGAACAACTGCTGCTGCCTCTTTTGAGCGAGCTGGAACAACGCTGGCAAGGGCAGTTCGGTGCGCAATTGGAGCGGGTGTTTTTCCACTCCTGGCTGCGCAGCAAACTGGGTGCACGGATTTATCACAACAACCGCTCGCTCAAGGGCGCGCCGGTACTGCTGATCAATCATTCCGACCTGCCCTTCGAGCCGCAACTGTGGCTGACCGCCTTGCTGGTCAGCAGCAGCCACTGCCCGGTCGAAGTCTTCGACGCACCTGTACCCGGCGGCGAACTGGGCCTGGCTGTCGAGCATTTGAAGCCCCGCGCCGTGGTGCTGTATTCCAGCAAAACCCTCAATACCCATCAACTGCCCCGACTGCTGCAGGGTATCGACTGCCCGATCCTGATCGCCGGACCGACGGTATGCATCCACTTCGACCAGTTGTCCGTAAGTACAACCGAGATCGCAGGATTGTATCTGGCCCACAACCCGGTAGAGGCCCATCAACGCCTCAGCCAACTCGGCCTTTATCGCTAGGAAATGATATGCAACTGATCTGGCTGCGCACCGACTTGCGCCACGACGACAACACCGCCCTGAGCGCCGCTGCCAAACGCGGCCCCACCCTGGCCGTATACCTGATCAGCCCCGAGCAATGGCTGGCCCATGACGATGCGCCAAGCAAGGTAGACTTCTGGCTGCGCAATCTGCGCACGCTGAGCAACAGCCTGCAACAGCTCAATATTCCTTTGCTTATTCGTACTGCGCCCAGCTGGGACCAGGCGCCTGCGGTGCTCCTTGAGCTGTGCCAGCAGCACGGAGTTGAGGCGGTACACACCAACCAGGAATATGGCATCCATGAAACCCGCCGCGACCAGGCAGTTGCCCGGGCCCTTGAAGCCCAGGGCATCGAGTTTCACGGTTACCTCGACCAACTGTTGTTCCAGCCGGGCAGCATCCTCACGCAGTCGGGCTCGTACTTTCAGGTCTTCAGCCAGTTTCGCCGCATCTGCTACAACCGCCTGCACATGGCCTTGCCCAAGCTGGTTGCCAGGCCTGAAAAACAATCACCGCTGAATATCCAGAGCGACGTCATACCCAAGTCTGTCAGCGGTTTCGCCGTACCCAGCGATTCGCTGCGCGCATTGTGGCCAGCAGGCGAGGATCAGGCTCGCCAACGCCTGGCACAGTTTGCCGATGAGCAGATCCACTACTATCAGGACGAACGCGACCTGCCCGCCAAACCCGGTACCAGCCAGCTGTCGGCCTACCTCGCGGCAGGCGTGATCTCACCCCGCCAATGCCTGCACGCCGCATTGCAAAGCAACAACGGCGAGTTTGAAAGCGGCAGCCCGGGGGTCTTTACCTGGATCACCGAGCTGCTGTGGCGCGAGTTCTACAAACATATCCTGGTGGGCTACCCACGGGTCTCACGTCACCGCGCCTTTCGTCCGGAAACCGAATACCTGCCCTGGCGCCACGCGCCGGATGAACTGGCCGCCTGGAAACAGGGCCGCACTGGCTTCCCGATTATCGACGCGGCCATCAGGCAACTGCTGGAAACCGGTTGGATGCACAACCGCCTGCGCATGGTAGTGGCTATGTTCCTGACCAAAAATCTGCTGATCGACTGGCGCGAGGGCGAGCGCTTTTTTATGCAGCATCTGATCGACGGTGATCTGGCCGCCAACAATGGCGGCTGGCAGTGGAGTTCATCCACGGGAACCGACTCGGTGCCGTATTTCCGTATTTTCAACCCGATCACCCAGTCCGAACGCTTCGACCCCGAGGGTAAATTTATCAAGCACTGGCTGCCCGAACTGGCCGAGCTGAACAAAAAACAGGTGCACAACCCCGCATCGGTGGGCGGGTTGTTTGGCGTGGCCAATTACCCGGCGCCCATCGTCAACTTGAGCCAAAGCCGCGACCGCGCCTTGAGCGCCTTCAAAAATCTGCCCTCCCGGCAAATGCTGGAGGCCAGCCATGGCTGATCGGCGGCGGATCTGGCTCACGGGCGCGAGCAGCGGCATTGGTGCGCAAATGGCCGAAGAGTTGCTCAGTAGCGGCGCCCGGCTGGCATTGACAGCCCGCACGCTGGCGCCTTTGAAAGCCTTGTCCGACCGTTACCCCGGACAGGTCTTGCTGGTGCCCGGCGACCTGACCGACAGCCTGCAGGTACGCGAAATTGGCAAGCGCATCATCCAGGCCTGGGGCGCGCTGGACACCGTAATCCTCAATGCAGGCACCTGTGAGTATGTTGATGCCCGCCACTTCGACGCCGCACTGGTCGAGCGCGTGGTGCGCACCAACCTGCTGGCCAACAGCTATTGCCTGGAAAGCGCACTGCCACTGCTGCGCGCAGGCTCGCGCCCGCATCTGGTGGGAGTGGTCAGCTCGGTCACCTTATGGCCATTGCCTCGGGCCGGGGCCTACGGTGCGTCAAAAGCCGGCCTGCGCTACTTGCTCGAATCGTTGCGCATCGATCTGGCCCAGGAACAGATCGATGTCACCCTGGTCAGCCCCGGCTTTGTCGATACCCCGCTCACTGAACACAATGACTTCCCGATGCCCATGCGCTGGCCTGCACACAAGGCGGCACGGCATATTTGCCAGCGCCTGGAAAAACGCCCGCTGGAGATCGCCTTCCCGACGCTGTTCATTGCCTCCTTGCGGCTGCTGGCAAACCTGCCAAAGCGCCTGCAAGTGGCGTTAGGCAAGCGTCTGGCACGTACATCCGACGGTAAGCCATCATGAAAATAGCGATCATTGGCAGCGGGATTTCAGGGCTGACCTGCGGCTACCTGCTGCATAAAGAACATGATGTCAGCGTGTTCGAGGCCAGCGACTGGATCGGCGGGCACACCCATACCGTCAATGTGAGCGTCAAAGGCCAAACCTATGCCGTGGACACCGGCTTTATTGTGTTCAACGATTGGACTTACCCTAATTTCATCAAATTGATGGAGCAATTGGGTGTTGGCTCCAAAGCCACTGAAATGAGTTTTTCAGTCCACGACACCGACAGCAACCTCGAATACAACGGCAATACCCTCAACAGCCTGTTCGCCCAGCGCAGCAACCTGTTGTCGCCCAGGTTCTGGGGCATGTTGCGCGATATTTTGCGTTTCAATCGCGAGGCCATTCGCGACCTGGACGAACAACGTATTGCCAGCAACACCCGGTTGGGCGACTACTTGCGACTGCGGGGTTATGGCTCGCGCTTTATCGAACACTATATCGTGCCGATGGGGGCTGCGATCTGGTCAATGTCACTGGTCGAGATGCAGGCCTTTCCATTGCAGTTCTTTGTGCGCTTTTTCAAGAATCACGGCCTGCTCAGCGTCAGCAATCGCCCGCAATGGCGTGTGATTGAAGGCGGTTCCAGTAGCTACCTAAAACCCTTGAGCGCAGGATTTGCCGACAGGATTCGCCGCAACTGCCCGGTTATCCAGGTTGAACGCAATGCCGAAAGCGTTCTGGTGCACAGCGTTGGCGGTACTGAATCTTTCGACAAGGTGATCTTTGCCTGTCACAGCGACCAGGCCCTGAAGCTGCTGGCCAAGCCCTCGGTTGCCGAACAACAGATTCTGGGAGCCATGCCATACGCCGACAACGAGGTCGTGCTGCACACCGATACCCGATTACTACCCGACCGAAAGCTGGCTTGGGCTAGCTGGAATTATCGCCTGGGCGGTGCAGGGCAAAAACGTGCAGCCGTAACCTACGATATGAACATCCTGCAAGGGATTCAGAGCGAGACCACTTTTTGCGTCAGTCTCAACCAAACCGCAGCAATTGACCCGCTCAAAGTGCTGGCCAGCTACACCTATGCCCACCCGCAATACAGCCTGGACGCCGTCGCCGCGCAAGCGCGCTGGCAAGAACTGCTGGGCGCACAGCACAGCTACTTTTGTGGCGCTTATTGGGCCAACGGCTTCCATGAAGACGGCGTGGTCAGCGCCTTGCGCGTGGCCCAGGCCTTTGGTCAGCAATTATGAACAGCGCCCTGTACAGCGGCTGGATCGGCCATCGGCGCTTTGCTCCAAAGCCCCATGCCTTTCGCTATCAGATCGGCCTGTTGTATCTGGATCTGGATGAGCAAGACGCTGTACTGGGGCTTTCACCACTGGCAGGCAAAAGTCGCTTTGCGCCCTTCTCGTTTCGTGAAACCGATTACCTGAAAACCTTCACCGCAACCGGCATGCGCCTGATTGATGCAGTACGCCAGCAAGTTTCCAGCGCTTTGGGTTATACGCCGCAAGGCCCGATATGCGTGCTCACACAAGCCCGCAGTTGGGGGCTGTCCTTCAACCCGGTGAGCTTCTTCTATTGTTACGAAGCTGACGGAAAACTGGCCGCCCTCCTGTGTGAAGTCACCAATACGCCTTGGCGCGAACGTTATCACTATGTGCTTCCCGCCAATGGAGACGGTCTTTCCCACGTTGCCGTGGCCAAAGCCTTCCACGTATCACCTTTTCTGCCACGGGATCTGGAATACCACATGAGCTTCAGCCCGCCCCAGGCCCGGCTCGGGGTGCATATGGCCGACTGGCAAGGTGATCTGAAACTGTTTGATGCCACCCTCAACCTGCAACGCACTCCCCTGGACCGCCCGGGCCTGCACCGCTATCTGCGGCAGTTCCCGTGGATGACCGCCAAAACCTGCCTGGCCATTTACTGGCAAGCGTTGCGCCTGTTTCTTAAACGCACACCGATTTTTTCCCACCAGGCCGCCGACGGCGCCTTTCGCATTGCCGCCCTGCAACCCAAGGATCAACGCCATGAAGAGCCCTAGCCTGGTGAGCAAAACCTCACTGTCGACTACCCATAACCTGACCAGCGCACTACTGCGACGCGGGGTGCTGCGCCAGCTCAGTCAATTGAAAAGCGGGCATCTGGTGGTCACCGAAAACGGTGAACGCCTGATCTTCGGTGACAGCGGCGCGGGCCTGGTCGGCGAGGTGCAGATTCACGATACAAGTGTCTGGGGCATGATCGCCAGCAACGGCTCGATTGGCGCCGGCGAAGCCTTTATTCATGGCTACTGGAGTTCACCTGACCTGACCAAAGTGATCCGCGTACTGGTCAGCAACATGGACGTGCTTGATGCCATGGAAGGTGGCCTGGCCCGCCTGGGTCGCCCGCTGATTCGTGGCTTGCACTGGATCAATCGCAACACCCGCAAGGGCTCGCAAAAAAACATTGCTGCGCATTACGACCTGGGTAATGACATGTTCGAGCAATTCCTCGACCCGACCATGATGTATTCCGCCGCGCAGTTCTTAACGGCTGACGACACCCTGGAGCAAGCCCAGCTTAACAAGCTGCAGCGCATCTGCCAGAAGCTCGACCTCAAGCCCGCAGACCATTTGCTGGAAATCGGTACCGGCTGGGGCAGCATGGCGCTGTATGCAGCGCAACATTACGGCTGCAAGGTGACGACGACTACATTGTCCAAAGAGCAATTCGACTACACCCAAACCCGTATCGAAGCGCTGGGCTTACAAGAGCAAGTAACGTTACTGCTGGAGGATTACCGCGACCTGACCGGGCAATACGACAAGCTGGTGTCGATCGAGATGATCGAAGCAGTCGGCCATCACTTCTTGCCCAGTTACTTCAAGCAATGCGCCCGCTTGCTCAAGCCCCACGGCCTGATGCTGCTGCAAGCCATCACCATTCGCGAGCAGCGTTACGAGCAGGCAAAAAGTAGCGTGGACTTTATCCAGCGCTACATCTTTCCCGGTGGTGCACTGCCTAGCGTGCAAAAAATGCTCGAAATTGTCGGCAAGGACACCGATATGAATCTGATGCATATGGAGGATTTTGGCCTGCACTACGCCAAAACCCTGCGCTTGTGGCATGAGAACTTTCGCCGCGCACACGGCCGTTTAACGGAATTGGGCTACGACGAATACTTTCTGCGCCTGTGGGAGTTTTACCTGTGCTACTGCGAGGGCGGCTTTCTCGAGCGCAGCATCGGCACCGCACAATTGTTGCTGGCCAAGCCGGCGGCCATGCCCGAACCATTGCTTGGCCGGTTCAATGCTTAAAAACCTGGTAAATGCCGGGCTGTTCCAGCTCGGCTGGTTTGCCTGTGTATTGGGCGGCAACAGCCTGTGGTTGCTGCTGGCCGCGGGCGCCCTGCTGGTGCATCTGCTGTTTATCAGCCGCTCATTGGCAGAAGTGCGCCTGGTAGTGGTCGTGTGCGTGCTCGGCAGTACGGTGGACAGCCTGTTGCTCAATGCCGATGTTTTCGCCTTCAAGCAGCCCGGCATAGTGATTCCGTTCTGGCTGATGTTGCTTTGGGCCCTGCTGGCCATCACCTTGAACCACTGCCTGGCGTGGACTGCCAAGCCCTGGTGGCGTGCTGTTTTGCTGGGAGCCATCGGTGGACCGCTGTCGTATTACGCCGGGCAACGTCTGGGCGCGGTGCAATTCCCGCTGGGCCTGTGGCCGACGCTGGCCGGGTTGAGCCTGTTGTGGGCTGGGTTGTTTGCGGTCCTTGTAGCGATTGCCGACAGGCTACGTCCGGTTGCGCAGCAAGTGTAAATCCTGAGAGCGAGTTTCATCTGGCAAACCGCAATGGCTGACTTTACGACGGCTGCGGCAGCTGCAAGGTCTGAAGGAAATTTTAACTGTGGGAGCGTTAACCGGCAACAGAGTATCTACTGTCTCTTATACACATCT